>NZ_BCBJ01000132.1:0-23185 GCF_001320605.1 Pseudomonas sp. NBRC 111133
CCCCTTATTAAACTACCACCCTTCATCCGAAAACCACAAGAAATACTTGACAAATTGACAAAATGTCAATTCAGCAAACTATTCATCCGTGCCAGAAGCTGCTGCTTTACCACCTCTAAAGCCTTCCAGCAGAGCGGCCTGCAGGGTTCTGTTCAGTTCACGCAGCTCCTTGTTCTGTGCTTCTAGGGCGCTCAGGTTCTGTTGGGTAACCTCCAGACGACCGCGGGTCTCAGCGGCATCGTCAGTGGCCTTCGAGCGCTGAATCCGCAGCTGGTCGATGAGCGTCAAAGCTTGCTGCAGCTCCTTGCCGACCTTCTCTGTTTTGCCTCTCTCTTCATCCCGAACCCTGGCGGTCTCCATCATCAGGTGGTTTTCGGTTCTCTCAAGGTGCTCCTCCGCGGCAATCCGCGCAGTCTCGGCCTTCGCACGTGCAGACTCAGTCGCATCGTTTGCTGATTGGAGCTGCTGCTGAAGGCGCTCAAGCTCTCCGCGATGCATGTCCTGGGCACGCTCAACTACGCCACTGTGCACATCCTGCAGGCGCTTGATTTCCTCACCATGAGCCTGACTTGCGGCAGTGAGTCTCTTGTTGAGATCTGCGACCTCAGCTTGAAGTTGCCGAATATAAGCACTCGACTGATCCAGCTGATCGGTCAACCGCTCCTTGTCCGCGATGAGGCCAGCGAGCTCTCTGCTCTGGGATTCAAGGCTAGCAGTAGCTGCCCGCTCATTGTCCTGCGCCGCCTTGGCGGCATCAACGGCAGCCGCTGTCGCCGTCTCAAGCGCTTTGCGCTCAACCGCATGAGTCTCCTCGGCCGCCTTTAGAGCGACATCCCAGATCTCATCAAGCTTTTCGCACACTGCGTTTGGAACACCAGGTCTTCGCAGCCTGGCGCTCAGAATAGGGCCGGTCTCACTCCAGAACCTTTTGATTTCCTCGTTCACCAGATTGGGCGAGGCTTTGAGGTCATGGTGAATGTATATGCACTCGCGAATTTCCGCCTGGCGAACCTCGCGACCCGCATCAAGCAGCTCTCTCGCGTAAAGGTGGACAAGATCTCTGGTGCTCAGCCTTTTGTCAGATGGGAGTCCGGTGTTGGCCATGAGGCGTATCCTTGGAGATAGGGTCGGGAGACTAGGAGCCGGCGACCTCGGCGAGGGGCCAGTACGTGCCTTGGCCGCTCCTCACAGGGAGGGGGCTGGCCTTAGAGGGGAGCATACACTCACGTCTCTAAAACAACAAATTCGTATTGGATATCATACGTAACGTATCCGAAAAATGAAAAACTCGTGAATATCTCCGATTATCACGAGTTTTTTCAAGCAAGAAAAAACGCCCCTTCAAAAGCCCATCGCTATCAGTAGCTGGCTTTTCAAAGAGGCGTTTTTGATTACTCGTTAACCCCTATGAACAAAGGGGTTCTGACAAATTTGCTTGCGCTGGAGATCAAGCATCAACGTCAGCCATAAATGCGAAGCCACGGCCAAAAATGCGAAAGCAAGGCAGCACCGGATCTGCGGGGCACCATAGCTGAAACGAACCATGGACACTTTTCAAACCCTAGCACAGAGCGGCCGCAACCCGATCATTGCCCGATCAGCTGCAGAAAACCTGCTGTATTGGCAAAGCCTCACTGATGCTCCTGGGTCAAACGCCCAGGCAAAACCGTCTTGTTGAGCAGTCTGGCGCCGGCGGTGATCCAGACGTCTGAGGCATGGCTGCCAACGGCGGGAAGTAATTCGTGAACTTGGAGGATGAACGCAACGGTCCAGGAATCAGTTCCGGAAACGTCCTCAGTATTACTTCCGAGGACAGAGCCCCACGGTACCTTGCTCATAAGCCGCGGCGACCACTGGGATGTACGGACCCCGAAGACGCTCCTACGTCGATTCTGATCAATTCGCAGGGGCTAACATCACCAGATTTCACACAGGAGCACGTAAAAAATCCATCTTCTGGGCTCATCTCAGGATTCAACGGGCGCAGCCAACCTGGCTCATCCAACTACTTGATTTCATCGTTAATGCCCCTAAAATCAGGGATTTCACAACAAAAGACTTGCGCTGTGGATCAAGCCAAAAATGCAAAGATTTCTCGTGGGCTGCTGCTCCTGCGCCCTGGGAAGCTGTCCCGAGATGACTTCAAGCAACTGATCCTACATAAGGGTTGGCGCATGGCTGATGTGGCATGCCGTTGGTCAATTCGTCCAGAGCACATGAGCCGCATCGCTGCCGACGAGGACAGGGACTTCAAATGGGACGACCTGGCCCGGGCTTTACCAACGCTGAGCCCAAACGAACAGGCTGCGGTGAAAGCAGCTCGCATGGTGCTGGCGCCACCAGCCAAACGGCAGCGCAAGATCACTCAGGTGCAAGATGCACCGATCGAGGTGCCAGTAGCGGTCGCAAGCTCTGCAGCTGCTGATAAGCCCTTCACTTGGAATCATGATGACGACGAAGATGACGAAGAGTTCGCAGGGGTCGCCACAGACGGCTATCGCTGGAGGCGCTACCTATCCCGCGGTGCCGAGCTGGTCGTCGACAGCGAGATCGACAACTTTGCGACGTTCGGGTCCATTCTGGTAGTGGTTGCAACACGGGAAGGTGTCGATTCGGCTGGAGGCGTACAGGAAGAGTACCAGTGCGAAGCACCATCAGGCTCGCAGCGATGGTTCGAGCCCGATGAGATTGACGACTGGCTTGTCTACAACGGCAAAACGCGAGACTTACGATGAACACGAACACTCCAGCCATACACAGAATTCCGTACCTCCAGGCCAAGTCAGAAGTTGCGCTGCTTGATCGCGAGCCTGTCGACGTCATTGACCAGGTCGATGTGATCCAGGCAGATAACGACATCGAAGCAGCTTGGATGTGGCTCCATGCCAAAGGAACGAACCCTAAGACTAAACGGGTTATGCGGAAGGAAGTGGAGCGGTTCATCCTCTGGGCATTGCACACCCTGGGTAAACAGCTCTCCCAAATAACTGTGATGGACATCACCCAGTACATCGGCTTTATGGCTGACCCACAGCCGGCTGAGGTTTGGGTATCGCATACAAAGCACAAGCGCTCTCATCCAGACTGGAGACCGTTCGCTGGACCACTTAGCAAAGCGTCGCAGCAGTACGCCCTGATCCAGATCGGCAGCATGTACAAGTGGATGATCCAGGGTGGACGCCTTAAAGCGAACCCAGTGTCGCTCGTGGCCAAGCCCCAAGTCGACGTCGACTTGACGATCAAACGGCTGCTTCCCGAGGCAGCCATAGGCTTGGCATTTGAGGCTATCGCAGCTACAAAAAGCCCACTCAAACGAGCTCGCGACCATTTCATGTTGAGCTTGTTCTACATGACCGGCGTGCGAACGTTCGAAGCGACCGGCGCTACCATGGGCAAAATCCGGCGATCAGCAAGCGGTACTCTGTGGTTGGAGGTGCTGGGCAAACGAAACAAGGTTAGAGATGTGCCGATATCCGAAGACCTCTATGAGGACTTGTTGCAGTATCGCCACGCGTTCGGGTTGTCACGTGAGGTGCCAGTGAAGGACACAACCCCCCTCCTCCTCGCCTCGAACTCAAAGCTCAAACGCGCGCATAACGACACCATTTTGAAAGCAGTCAAAGAGATCATGCATCGTGCTGCAGCCCTGGCAATAGAGCGCAGCCAGTTCGATTTGGCCGATCGACTTGAGGAGGCCTCAACGCACTGGCTCCGCCACTCGTGCTTCAGTCACCTTGCCAAAGCTACTGGTGACCTGGTGATGATCAAGGCTCTGGCTGGTCACAGCAAAATCGAAACCACCAGTCGTTACCTGCATACGGAGGACGACGCTTTGCATGCGGGTGTCGTTCAAACCCTAAGCACCCCTCGACTACACCGGTAAATATCTCCAGGCCTCAGTGTTGTTGAATCAGTGACGGTGGCTGCCAAGGCCACCCTTCGCTGATGGCCCGGCTGCTGTGAGGGATGAAGCATCGTCCGACCATTTTCGACGAACAACTCTCATACCTGCAGTGTACGTCCTCCGCATAGAGCCCTCTCCGTTACGACGGACATCTGAGCGCCCTACCCTCGATATTTTTGTCGCTAAATCAGTTAATTACCCAAAATCATCTGGTTGACAGCGTTTGAACCCAGACACTACCAGATGACAGATTTCAGTAAGTGTTCTATCTCTATCAGGTAGAAATGCGTTTTTTCTTGTCTGACCGTATGGATTCGTATGAAAATGCGGCCATCCTACCTACCTGACCTCGGTAAACCACATGACTTCAGCTGCTGCGCCACTCGATCAGTACATCTTCACTGATTTCACTCAGCTAACCTTCACCCCACAATTTGTGGCTGAACGCTTGATGATCAGCACGCAGACACTCAAAGCCATCGAGAAGGAACACGACCTCAACATCGCACGTGTCGCACGCGGATCCGTAGAGGTCAGGAGCTACACGCTAGCTGACATGTTCCTGATTGCGTCGATTCGTCGTGCAAATGGGAACACTAAAGGGTTTTCGAGACCAATCACCTGCTCGACTTACGTCCAAAAAGGTGGGACCGCGAAAACTACCACCACTTGCAATATCGGCATCGAGTTCGCTTTGGCAGGTTTCAAGACCCTGATCATTGACAACGATCCTCAAGCCGACGTGTCCAGCATGCTGGGCTATGACCCTGACCAGACTACCGAGGAGCTTGTAGAGCTTGGCCTTCCTGCTGACAGAGCAGTAGAGGGCCACCTCGGGAACCTGATCCGTCTCGGAAACTTCCCAGAAATGACCCTGGACCAAGTGATCAAAAAACCATTTGGCGAGCACGGCCCCCACCTCATCCCAGCTTACGATTCCTTGGACGATATGGACGTTGTGCTCCGTAACGCCCAGGGTGCCGACTTCCGGTACTCACTGTTCATCGAACGAGCTCGCAAAGGTCAGCTCCCTCACTGCGACTTATCAAGCTATGATGTGATCATCATGGATAACGCACCTTCTGGAACCATGCTATCCCGGAACAGCCTGGCCGCAGCTGATTTCCTGCTGTGCCCAATCCGTATGGACAAATTCTCCTTCCGTGCGCTATCTCGACTGGCCCACAAGATCAATGAAATGAGCACCGATTTCGGTCGGGCTCCAGAGATCGTTGCAGTTCCCACCATGTACATGCGCAACCGCCCCCGCCTACAAGCGAACCTCGCTCGCTTGTCCAGTTTGTTCCCAGGGAAGGTTACGGAACAACCGCTCTTCCACTCCGAGGACTACTCGAAAAGCCTGGAAGACGGCGTACCTCTTTCCCTCTGGAAACAAGGTGGTGAGAACTCTTTGGTCGCGTTCCGCAATGTGTTCGAGGAAATGGTTGGCCGAATCAAAACAGTCCTGGAGAAGGGTAAATGAGGAGTTCTAGCCCGATCGGCAAGCCTACTGTGATCGCGCCGGCGGAGGGTTCGTCTAGCATCCAGGGCGTACATGTTCCGAAGGTTATTCCGGAAGCTAACCTCCGGCCGATGAGCGAGGTGCTCAGTTCTTTGCACCTTGATGAAGAAAGGGACAGTTCAGCGGAGCCGCTGGAACGTGCACCGGTTTCTGATGCTGATCACGTTCACCAGCCGGGCTTGGATGACATTTTCTTGAGCGGCGAGCGCTTGCCAGGCGAGGCAAAGTTCTTGCAATTGACGCTCATACGCCGCGGGAAGTATCAGCCACGCCGCAAATTTGACCCCGAGAAACTCGGCCTTCTCGCGAACACGATTGAAGATAAAGGCCTCAACAACGCGATTATCGTTCGCCCTCTTGCTGACGGTACTTACGAGCTTATTGCTGGTGAGCGCCGGTTCCTGGCTCATGAGCTGCTCCGAAAAGCCTACATCTACGCGCTCATCCGGAATCTGTCGGATGCGGAAGCGGCGATCTTGTCCGTTACGGACAACGATGCCCGGGAAGACCTTACTGAATTCGAGCGTGGTGCAAGTTACAAGAAGCTTCTCGATGACAAGGTTGTACAGTCCCAGGCGGAGTTGTCCCGCCGTGTCGGTCGAAGCATGGCCACGATCAGCCGCTGCCTTGCTTATTTCAAGTTGCCTGAGGGTGTCATTTCACTGCTGGAAGAAGATCCTGACCTGATTGGTAACAGGGTTGTCTCCGATATGGTTGCTTTGGCTGACAAGGGACATATTGAAACCGTTCTGGCCGCCGCAAACCGTATTAAAGAAGGTGCATCCCAGGACAGCGCAATCAACTGGGCCAAAGGTGAGATTCGGCGCAAGACATCACCTCAGGCCCCTGTTCCTCCGCGGCAAATCGATTACAAGGAACGCACCCAGCTGGATGCCCGTATCGATGGGCGCAAGTTGATTCTCACTCCTCCCAAAGGCATTGATCCCGCAGAGGTCCTCGCATACATCGAGGAGATGCTCAAAACGCGTAGTTAAAATCCCTTCCGCCGCCGGTCCCTCCGGCGGCAAGGCGCCCTCGCCTTTCCTTTTTTAATCCACTGATATTGTTGAGTTTTTCGTAGTTTCACTGTGAAAAGCTCGGTCTCGGATCACATCACTTCTTGTCCTCCTGGCTATTTTTCACAGTGAAAAATAACGCCCCCTCCTAGGCGTTTCACTGTGAAAAACTAGCCCCTATTCCCATCTCAACTATGTAGCAGCTCCCTCCATCAGCGCTCACTACCAACTGCGCACTGTGCAGTGTTTACTATGCAGTGCACACCTCACACTGCTCACTGCTCACTGCGCACCGCATAGCCAGCTCATTTGCTGGATGAATGAAGTCACGCCGTCATGCTTTTCACTGTGAAACGCTCTAGCAGCCCTTCTCCTAGCCAAACCATTTCACAGTTCGACGCGCTCCCGCCGATTGCTGTAATGCGGGTCGTTTCACAGTGAAAAGGTAATCGGCTTCCACCTGCTCTCTTCCTTCTCCGAGTCGTGCCCAGAAGTCTCGTTCTGCTCCTGCGATCCAGACATCACCGGCGCAGCTGGCAAGTTGCCGAGCACCGACCCATCCCCACTTTTCACGGTGAAAAGTGCGCTCGGGCACTTGGACGGAACTCCTTACCAAGACGGGTGCTACCGGACATCTTCTAGGAGACTCAAGTTATGAGCAGCCGACTGCCGAGTTGAATAGCCAGCGTCCAGGAATGTGCATGTTGTGAATGCCCATAGATTTCCGCCTCCCTTTTCACGGTGAAAAGACTACGGGTTGCTGGTCTGGGGTAGTGCCTGCAGATCCAAAGGAAATGGACATGAGTGATCCGACTTTGCGCGCCTGGCTTCAATCTGGCATCGAGCTTTTCACGGTGAAAAGCCGCGGCCCCCTTCATATACGGACAGGTTCCGGGTTTCTATTTCACTGTGAAAAGCTTCACCTCGGTGAGGGAACTCATGGATTCAAAACGCAGCTCAGTACGTAAACAGGTATCGAACTGTCCTGGCTTAATCAGCTCCGTGGTGCAATTCGCGCCACTGGCGGCATTCCGACGTTTTCACAGTGAAAACCCGCGGGGTGGCACACCATTACGAGCGGTTACCGCGAACTGCTCTCCACCATGCCCAACGGTCATAGGGGATGCGAGGATCGACAGGGTTAACGGCAGTGCATTAAATCCGTGCCGGCTGCTGGATCAAGCTGTGCGTTTCACAGTGAAAACACTCACAACCAAGAGCCCAGATAACGGGCCAGCTTGTTAAGAACCTGCTGCTTTTGGGTTCATACAGCGAGGGTCCCGAGTCGATGGTCATGCCATTGAGCTGTGCCCCGCTGCACGCGGTGACCACCGCCGTTGCCCGTAGCGTACTGCCCCAGGCAACGGCGGAAAGAGGCGGATCACCGGCTACCTTTGATACCGGGGCGGGTTCGGTTTGAATCAAGGCCGGCGACATGATGACGACTCTCCGGCCAGGACCAGGCGAAGCGGCTTTAAGGCACGGTCAGGGCTGTTTTCTCGCGCAGCGTTCTGCCTTCGTATTTCTCGCGGAAGCGGATCCGGCCGGCGGCGCAATTCGGGGCAGCACGTACTCGACGAAATCATCGATGCCATGGGTATAAGTGAGTGGGCGCGATGTTGACGCTATCGGCGGGTTCCTCTTCGACCCAAGCCTCCATCTTGTCGCCCACGTCCTGACCGGTGCTGACGATGGCCAGGTGCTCCTGGGCCTTCCAAGCGATGCGCTTGCACAGCTGAAGAATGCTCAGGCCTTTTCGCTGGGCGGTCTCGTAGTACATCTGCGCGGTGCTGCGCAGCCCGACGATCTCCAGGTTCGATTCCGGTACCGGGCCGTCAATCAACTCGCGTGGTCATTTCACTGTGAAACGTAGGGATGAAACGAGCTCATAAATTAGCCATTTCACAGTGAAAATCAGGCCCCCGGTCATCAAGGACTTTAGGTGAAGTGCATAGATGAACCGCCCAATTGTTCTCGCCTGCCCAACGTAACCAGTACATAGACGGTGCGTATGCTTGGCCTGGCATGGGGTCCTCCTTTGATTTGTAGAGTAGAGGGCGTGGGGCAAGCAGATCAATCTGTTACCATAGGATTCAATAAAAGTACGTTTACGTGTTATGCGTCGAATACAAAACCATGTGCTGCATAACAGCAGTGCAAGCTATGGCGCATACGCCCCCAAAAGATCAGGAGAAACGCATGTCTATTGCACTGGTATTGAGCGAAGGCTCCGGAACCATCTTCGAGAACAAGAACCGCACATCTGATGCAGCACCCGTGATGATCGGCTATATGGAGTTCCCGCTGAACAAGGAGCGCAGCCATAAGCTGAAGCTTGAGGTAGCGGTCTGGCTCAAGCAGAAGAACGGCTCGAACGAGAAGTTCTACTCACTGTCAGTAGGCGGGATCAATGCCAGCCTGTTCAAGGAAGCTGACAAGAAGGAAAAAGGTCCCGACTACGCGGGTAGCTTCGGCTTCAACCACGAAATGCGCATTGCAGGCTGGCGCAAAGACGGCGTGGATGGTGGTGCACCATTCATCAGCCTTTCGGTTACACCAAAGGTTAGACCGGTGAGCCAGCCGTCGCCAGCAGCTGACGCTGCTGCGCATGCAAACCCAGCTCAGGATGGTCTAGTGGATACAGGTGATCCTCGGTTCCAATTCTGATAACCCCAGACCCCGCTTAGCGGGGTTTTTTTTTGCCTGTTCATTTCCGCAGGCAGCTTCGAAGTCGAATCACGAGGTACTGGCCCTTCATCTCAACGGCAATGGACCTCAGCTTACTACCCAGGCTTAACCGCTGTAGGAGGGTGACTTCCGCGAAGCGGTCGAAAGCTCAAACTCTGACTGCAATTGGGCCTTCACAGCGTCATTGGCGCTCTCTGCCATATGTGACCAGGCCGCCCACAACATACGGCCCACATAATCATGCAGCCCTTCATTACTGGTCTTGGGTACCGTGTAGGCAGGCACTGCCGGCGCGAGGCCAGTCAAGACTGCAACCGATCAAGACCAGGGCCATGCTGCCCATACCCATAGAGAGAGCGTGTTCTGCGCACCTGGTTACCGCCCGGGCTTTAGCTGCGTGCGGGCTCGCTCGGTCCGACTGCCATTTAGGAGGCCTTGCCAGGCCGAGCAGATACATTATTCCCGCCAATTAGGCCGGCAACACGGCTGTTCCCGATAAGGCCACGGGCACTCTGGCAATGGTGTCCTATTCCCCCGTTATCGCCCATGCTCGTTCCATCAGACGCAGCATGAGCCTGACATCTTGTTTCGTAGCCTGGTCGACTCGATCGCCCCCCTTTTTCTCTCTGTCATGGCTCAAGTGACCCAGGGCTCTTGATCGAGGTGACCTGCTGGGACCGCCTGCAGTGTTTTCACGTGAAAACCTCATGCCGCCAATTGTGCCATGGCTAGAGGTGGCGTCCTTCGTAGGCGCGGACCTCCCTGGACCTGGCTGTCTGATCACAGGGCGAAACAGCGAAATGTGCCATCTCTAGAGGCACGACAGATCGAAATTGCCCAAATGTGCCATGGTTAGTGGGCAAAATTGGGAAGCCGTCCGAAATGTGCCATCTCTAGATGAGGTAGGGGCAGTGGCCACCCAGCCAAATGTGCCACGCTTCGAGTGTCTCCCCATCAGTCTTATGCCACTTTTCACAGTGAAAACTATATCAACGATGCCGATCGCGGGCTTCGTTCAACTAGTTCAAACAGGTTGAGTCATTATGCGTCGTGGCAATCCACTATTAGGGGGGGCTAAGGGGGGAGTCGCACCTCCCTAGAACATCAATTGTGCCATCGTCAGGGGGAGGAGGGGTTCTGTAGGTGTCTGATAAGGCTGAAGAAACGAAATGTGCCATTGTTAGAGCACTGCTAAAGCAATTTCGGCAGATCGCTGCGTTCGTGTGCCACGAATCGTGCTGAAGAGTGCCATCGTTAGGGAGGGTGCCGATGCGAAATCGATCATCAGTAATGGCTGGAAAGCCCGTATTTACTGGGATTGGCCCAATTGTGCCATTGCTAGGAAGCCACAGGCCTACCAGTGGCACAATTCACGAGATCGCCTAGCGATGGCACAGTACGGGTCTAAAGGTGGCACATGTTTCTAAGGATGGCACCGGAGCCATCTACCGCCGGCACATTAGTCTCGGAGGATGGCACTGTTTCCCCTGGAGATGGCACAGAAAAATGGCTAGAGCCCTTGTGTATCAAGGGTTTGAGTGATTCACTAACAAAGCTTTAAAAAAGCAGTGAAAACAGAAACAAGCTGTTGTAGGTTTTTTGCTATCGCTTTTTTGAGTCAAAAGCGAAGGGCAAAAGCGGTACCTAGGGATGGCACAATTGGGCACTGACGTTGGAACCGTATTTTCGTTGACCAGAAGTCATACGTTCGAGTAATGTGCCACCACAGTCACCGATGGCACAATTCACATGGACTCAGAAACCCCCACACCGCGAGCTCCGAGAGCAAAGCGTACAGCCGGAGCGACAACGGATACCAGTCCAGCTAAACGCAAGAGGGCACCCAAGCTCCAGGTCGTTCGTGATGTAGAGCCATCCAAAGCCGTAGAGCTGAAAAAGGCAACCGAAGCCCTCTCGATGCGAAACGTCTCTGCCGCCAGTGACTTCACATTCCTTCAGCGAAAACTCTACAACACCCTCCTTCAATTCGCCCAGCAGCGGCCGAGAGAGGAGATGGTTCATGAGATCCCGATCAAACAGGTCGAGGACAACATTGGACACACCACGTCGAACAGCCGTGATTACCTCAAGAAGGTACTCGTGAGCATGTCTCAGACCCAGGTGGAGTTTGACTACAAGGGTGAAAGCCCTGGGCGCAAGAGCGAATGGGGCATCGCAAACCTGATCGCTGAAGCCTACATCTTGGAAGATGGCCAGACCCTTCGCTTTTCGTTCCCACCGGATCTGAAACGCCGGCTACTCGACCCAGCGATCTTCAACTTGATCGACTTGCGGATGCAGTACCACTTCTCCAGCTTCTCTGCTCTCACTCTGCACGAGATCACGTCTCGCTACCTCGGCTCACCCATGGGAGAGACGTACCGTGCACATTGGTCTGAGTGGAGCGTTGTGCTGTCAGGATCTGCTACGCCACATGCCGAATTTCGCGACTTCAACAAAATGCTGGGTCGCGCAATCGACCAGGTCAACAGCATTGAACGCAGATTCCGCATCTCACCGCACGTCACAAAGCTAAACCGGAAGATGGACAAGCTTTGGTTCAAGCTGGAGACACTGATTCAGCCTGGCCTAGACCTTGGACCATCACCAGAGCTGGTTAGCCAGGACGTGTCAAAGCGCCTTAAAGCACTGTCCTTGAGTCAAAAAGATATCGATGAGCTTGGCATGACTCACGATGAAGAGTACCTGCTTGCGCAAGCTGACTACACCGAGGCACAGATGCGCAAGGAAGGGGCTAACGTTGCAAGTCCAGCGGCATATTTCAAGGCTGCAGTAGCCAACAACTACGCCAAGGCGCCAACTCAACAGAAGGCCGCGGAACCAGGCAGGGGCAAAAAGCCAGCCGCCTCTAAAACCGGTGAGAAGTCGAAGCCGGCGCAGGCGCCATCGCAAGCGCCGAAAGCAGCACCATCGAACCAAATGGCAGACCTGCTGGAGCAGTGGGGAGCAGCTCAGCGTGAAGCTATTCGCGCCCAGTTCATGGAACTGTCGGACGAGCAGAAGAAAGAGCTTGCGGAGAAATATGAGACCGAGCTGCGCAAAGACGATCTGGCCTACTCGCAATACCGGTCGAAGGGTTTGAACACGATGGTGATCAATTGCTTGGTAGCGATCCAGTTCCAGGAGCGTTTCCCTGAGACCCCAAGCTCGGAAACACTCCTGCAATTCTTGCTGGGTGGAGCGAAGATCTAAAGCTATCTGTGGCCGTTCGAGGACGGCTGCGGGGCTATCTGTGCGGTGCGCTGGACAATGTTCAACAGCGTATCAGCGGAGAGGAAAGGGGAGTTCTTCAGCATCTGCTCAATGAGCAGAGTCACCACGCCAAAGCAGTCGCCTGGCCCGATAGGCACCGATCGAGGTGGCCGGCCTTTCGTATTCACTGAGAGAAAAACCTTCCCGGGCTGATTCTCGATCGTGAACCACTTTTCGTTTTGTGCACCATGCCCTTTCCCATCAAACTTTGTCTGCATTTGCATGAAGGTCGCCAGCACGCCAGGCAGCTCGCGTCCAGATAGCTGAATGCTGATCTTGTCAGACCAGTTGAATCTCTTGGATGCGGTCGACTCCGCGGCTTCGATCCTAATCGTGTGCTCACCGCCCCTGGTCATATCGGACTGGAAGCAAACGGCGACCTTTCCGCCGTACACGTGCCGAGTAACAAAGGTCTTCTCGCCTGCAGGCTCGCAGGCATTGTCGGAAGTGACAGGCTCCTCGGCAGCCTCAATATCCGCAGCTTCGATCAGCACCTCTGGTTCCAGGGATGCACTGTGCTGCGAATGAGCGTTCCGGTAGATTTCGCACAGAGACTGACCAACATCTGAGTCTACGTAACCACCATTGGCCCATTGTTTGAGATCTTGAGAGAACTGCGGGCCCTCGGATTTCCCAATGCTGATCAGCACTGGGAGGGATGGTTGTGGGAGCTTGGCCTGGAGGATGCGCTCGGTACACCCTGGTAGAATCGTGAAGAAAACTCCACGAAGATAGTGCAGGGCTGAGTTGTCGCCGGCTTTTGCCCGATCGATCGCGTCGGTGAGGTCATCACCCTCTGATTTGTAAACCTCATCGAGCACTTCGATGTCGGGTGCAGGAATTCGCAAACTAGAGAGCTTGGCAGATGCAGACTGGGCATCGAAACGCATAAAGAAGAACCCTTGGCTCAGTAAAATACCGTTCGTAGCCTTACGGATACTAGCAATAGGGTCTTTTCTTATCAATACGTGTTATATCCCATTTGGGAATAACTACGCAAAAGATACTACAGGATGTCTATATCCAGGGCTTTGTTTAGCTCGTCTTCAATGTCGACGGAGCAGCCATCCAGCTGGAAATCAGATTTCGCCAGTACGCCCAACGCCATCATGATCACTGGGGTTCCGAGATCAATACGCTTTGCTACGATCCTGATAGCAGCAAGATCGCGGAGGGAGGGCTTAGGGCGACCTGTGCGCCACGAGTTGAGCGTCTCATACGGCACATCGATTTTCTCGGCGGCCTCCTTCAGGTCTTCTGACCAAGTGGCTGCGATCAGTTCATCCAGAATGAAAATCGGGGATGAGGCGACGTCTGCCTTCGTGACCTCTTCGAAATAGGCCGCGGTCTCATGGCTCTGGCTGACAGCTTTCGAATTGAACACCGCTGACTGCTGAATCAGACAGTAGTCCGACCAGCGAAAAACGTCCGCCATCTGCAGAACTCGGAACCCCGAGCAATGAAGAAATGCAGCAATAAGGTCGATTCGTTTTCGATCCAGTACGTCATGGAGGGGGCGCGGTTTGGCTTTTGACTCATCCCCAAAACAACTGGCCAGCGTGTCTGCGGTGAAACCACAGGCCTTGCTAGCCTCTTGGAAGGGGAGCGATAGCAGTTCAGATCTATCGATTATGGCCTGATATAGGCGGAGCCCTGGGTTCACTACAAATCCTTCTCTCTTAACCGATCATCAGCACTGATTCAGACACACGTTGTCGGCAGCTATCCAACAAATCATGAGAGAGGCCAAGAGATTTTGCTATCTCTGGGTCCACCCAGTCTGCGAGTGATGATCTATCCAACCCCATAACCACGCCATAAGCATAGGTCGAGGATACTGATAGCAATTGGCCAAGGATATCGGGTAGGGGGGATCTATTGGAATACGTGAGCAACGCTTTTTGGATTGGGGTCGGGAATTTCCAGCGCTTCAGCAGCTCTGCTCCAACCTCAGCATTGTCAAATCCAAGCTGCGCCTGCTCGACAGGACGCCGGCCGACAAGATCGAATGCATCAACGGATTGAACTACAGTGCAGGCTTCATCGGGCATTACCAGGTGAATGAGTAGAGCGCCTATGCCTTGCATCAAACCCGTAGTGAAAGCGATATCCCGTTCTGCACCTATGCTCTCCGCCAGGGCAGATGCCATGAACGCAGTATGCAAACCCATTTTCCAGTAGGTCGGCATATCAATGCCTGGTGCGTCCGGCAGCGCCTTCAGTAGGCCAGTCGTGATAATGGTGGTACGGAAGTTGTGTATGCCAATTGTAGATATGGCATCTTCGAGACGGGAGACAGTTCCGCTGCGTCCGAAATAAGCAGAGTTGGCCGTGCGTAGTACTTTTGCGGCGAGAGCCTGGTCAAGGCTCACTGCTTTCACAATGCTGGACAACGGCACTGAGAGATCCCTAGACATCGCTAGTAGCTCCATAACCACCGAAGAGATCGTGGGTAAGGCTGCGGGATTCTTGAATATTTTTGCTAGGGCTTTCATAAAAAGTCTCAGTGAAATTTTGAGCCATCTATCCGTAGGTAGAAATTCAAATTGTAACGTCTTGAACAGGCACGGTCATTAATGATTCAAGAATTGGAAACCTGCGCCGATAGTGTCAAATGGCCAAAAAAAAGTAATTTCAGCAATCCGTAACGCGGAGATGTACGTCACCTGTATTGATTAAATTTTGATAGTATTTTTCGTTATTGGTTCGTGATTTCATCTTACACACGCATGTGACACATCCCCTGAGGCAAGGCAGTTAGGCGAAAAGCCTCAACAGCACACTCTTTCAGGAGACCCACATGATTTCGTACCCACAACATAATCAAGCGCAAACTCGTTCCCTGCTGATTTCCGGACTGTTCCCCAATGGGGAGCCGTTCGCGGAAGAGGTCCAAGCCGATTCTTCCTACGTAGCCCAGATCAAGGTGCTCGCCCAGTGTCGCTATAGCGATCTGGGTGGTGACCTGGATGTCACCGGGCTGACAGATGCTGCCACTGGGTCATCTGTACAGGACTCGCTACTGTCGGCCAAGCAGGACCTCCTCAGCGAAGTAGAGGCTGTCGAGTATGTGATTCACACCGTTCAAAATTCCCTCAATAATGGCCGCACGTTTTCAGCTGGTTCCACCAGCGAGTTGCGCGCTTACGTTGAGTTCTTCGACCTCATCCTATCCGAGGCCCCTCATGCGTTTGACGGGCTATGCTCCGGCGATCGGGTGGCAGATGATGAGGAAATCACCCTTGATTTCGAAGATTCCAGTTCCGCTGAGTTTGCGCTCGTGCCGGCAGATGCTTTGCTGACGCTGGCCACCTTGGCGCTGGGGGAGGGGAGGGCTGTTGCCGCTTATCAGGTACTGACGATGGCGAGCATCACCCGTGTTGCATTGAGCAAGGCCTGCATTCGGGCCTTGGTGTAAAAAAGACCTTCTGGATACCCTCCAGAAGGTCTTTTTTTTACCACTGCATTTTCAGTTGGTGTAGCTCACTGATGCGCGCATGCAACTGGTCCTGGAAGTGAGCTACCTGGCCTCTCAGAAGCACCCAAATGCTCGTAAAGCAGTCACCCTCTACCCAGCCTGCCCTTGCTGGATCAACGATGCAGCTGATGGTGCCGGTGAGGTCGGATGCAATGAAGCTCAACCAAGTCTCCCCCTCAATGAGTGCGCTCTTGGGTGGCTCTGAAATCAAGTAGACGCCCTCGAAGTTACGGCCGGCAAGCAGTGTTGCAATGTGGTGGTGGCGGCCGCTTTCTGCGTACTCATCAGCGTTGCAAATCATGGAATTTCCGTCGACTCAGTAGAAAAAGAACAGCACCTAGGGTATAGTAATTTTTATGCAAATTAGTTATAGATACTTGTTTGCTGAATTGTACACCAATGAGGATTACGCATGAGCAAGTTGGCTGAATTTCGTGCTGCAGAGAAAGCACTGCAAGAGCAACTTTCTGCTTTGGAAGCGCTGAAAAATGATTCAGGGCTGCAACGTGAGATTGAGTTCGAAGAAAAGCTCAAAAGCCTGATGGAAGAGTACGGCGCGAATTTGGGCAAGGTCATCGCCATACTTGACCCGGCTTCAAGTCTGCGCAAAATCAATGCACGGCCAGAAGCCGATCGTCAGCAACGTAAGCCACGTGAGGTCAAGGTCTATAAAAATCCCCACACCGGTGAGACTATCGAGACCAAAGGCGGCAATCACCGCCAGCTGAAAGAGTGGAAAACTCAGTATGGTGGTGACGTCGTCGAATCCTGGAAAAGCTAAGCCCCATTAGCTCTTCACAAAACCGGCTTCTGCAGCCGGTTTTTTTTCGTCCAAAAAAAACCCGCATAGATGCGGGTTCTTATTTAAGTGCGCTCTGCTTGAAGCCGCTGCTCTACAGCTTTTCTCATGCGCATTTCGTAGTCGATCCGCTGCTCATAACGAGCCAGGGCCGTTGCATCGGGTTTGGTCTCGTTGTTGCGCCACCGGTAGATCGTCATTTTGGTCACCCCAAGTATGGTGGCCATGTCTTCGTCTTTCTCGGTATCGATGGCGAGGCGAGTCATCCATTCAGCCAAGATGACGTTCATGTCCCGGTCGAAACGCAAAAGGCGTTCTCTCCGGTGCGGCTCCTCTGCCAGAAGACCCCGAGCCTTTTCCATTACCTCCGTGGGCACCGACGCAGTCCGGCCATAGATGTAGGAGGAGAGTCGAGGGAGACCGATGCCCAGGGCAAAGGCGTAGTCTTGATTGCGTAGGCCCAGGTCAGAGCCGATCTTCACCAGTTCTTGCTGATCAACCGAAAGCTCGGCCCGGCTTCCGCCGCGGGGACGCTTCACACCAGCATCAGCTGGCTTGGATCGCGATGAAGTGTCCGTATCGTTTTCTTGGTCGTCCGTAGGCTGAGGTTGTACAAGGCGTACCATTGGATCTTGATCCATGGCATAGATGCCGGAACTGGCCACTGTTTGTTCTCCGTTGATCACCCGTTTAAGTGCTGCGGCCATTTTAATGGTGGCAGCTTCTGTATCGATATCTCGATCGTGGTCTACTTCTACCTGGTCGGCTAGACCGACTTGCTCCAGTTCCTCACCCTTCTCTTGCATGTCCTCGATGGAGCGATGATTGATCATCAGCTTCTGGCGATCTCGCAGGACTTCTCGGCTGACGTTGTGCGCCACAGCGTACACAACCGCATAGACGGCATCCTGATCTTCAATCTTAGCCAGCATAGAGCCGAAGAAGACTTCCAGCGTCCTTTGCAGGACCTCTTCAAAGTCGCTGAGTTCGCACTTGTTTTGACGGAGCTTGACCCTGCAGATTTTGCGAACGCGCTCATCGCGATCCATCTCGAAGGCCAGACGGTTCACAAACTTGCGTGAGCGGTCCACATTCGAGATGTAAGTCCCGCACAGCTTTTCAAAGGTCGAGGGGGGGCCGGATGGCTCGGAGGGGGGGAGTGACTCGATGTCGGTGTCTTGCACAAGCCCTGAAGCAGTCTCTTGCTCCAGGGCATCAATCTTTTCTACTGCCATAAAGGGCTCGTTGATTTATCCAACCTACGCAGCCACGGTATCCACAGATCGGTCCAGTTGAGGGAGAGCGACACTCCTGAATTGCGCCAGCGAACTGGACACATCGAGGAGGACATTGATGCCGGCGGCCAAGATCTCAGTCTTGATCTCAGGGTAGGCACTCATCGCGTGCTCGATCCGCTCACCTACTTTTCGGATCTGGTCCGCTTGGCTTAGATCATCCACCCCGAACACTGTGCTGGGGTTCTGACCAGGTTCCACACCAAGGGCGTCCAGGCCGATTTCGATTGGGGAGTACTCGTGGATCATGAAGCATTACCTCTGGTAGCGACCGCATATGGCCGCTTTTATTGATTATACGTACGTGACAGAGAACGTCAATCAAATCCATAACGCGTAAGTGGAAGACTGGTCCGTTTCAAATCGTTGTACTGTGCATTACGCAGGCATGTGATTGGTGATGCAGGGGCGAGTGATCAGATGCAGGTAGCCTGGATTGCCCGCTCGAAGCCGGACAATGCCGCGTGAACCTCAGTCATATCTGATGCAAATGTTGACGCGATAACGACGCCAGCCAGAAGAATTTCAGTCTTGGCTTCTGGGAAGTCTGTCATTGCTTTGAGCATGCACTTGGATGCGCATTTGTTAGAGCAGCTTTTATTGAATCGTGGGCAGTGCGGTTTGCCATCGGTTGAGAGGCAACCCAGCGACGAAAGACCGATTTCCGTAGCTCCCTGGTATGTGTCAAAGCTGAAAGACATGCTGTGTCCCTAATTCCTATCTAGTCCGTTGATTGGCGATGCGGGACAAATTATAGGGACGTGTTGTTATGAGGGTCAACAAATCGGCGCCAGAAAAGTTCCCTAAAAAGTGCGGTTTAATGCGTGCAAAATTTGGTCTGCACGATTTTTCGTATGCAAAAATGCAGCTCAGGCCTTGGGTGGGTGAAGTGTAATCTATTTGATGAATAAAAAAACCAGCGCCTTAAATAAGGCGCTGGTTTATGTGATGCAGTTAAAGAAAGACGTCTCCATCAGGAACAATGAGAATGTCTTCTAACGTGTCTACTATGCGGGTTTGATCTTCGAACAGGTCGCCCATGGATCCAATAGTAGGAGCTACATTTTCCGGGATCAGTTGCTTGACCCTTTTGGCTACGAGTGCACATTGCACGGGTTTTGGCCGCTGTTTACTGGTGGGTGGACTGATGCCGTTTCCTTGAGGAAGATTCTTGAGATGTGCATCGTTTCTTCTTTTAGGTGGGTGCGGAATGTCGCTAAGGTCATACGCCTTCGGCGTATCCCGCTTGCCTTTAGTCTGTCCTGTACGTTCGTGGTCGTATGTCCGTTTTGGTTTAAATGAAGCATTGTCACTTTTGGTATGAATAACCGGCCAATATGTGAAGCTTCCTGTTTTCCACCAAGCAATCACTGGTACACATATAACAAACGTCAATGTGAATAGCGCTAGCTTATGCGATGCACCCGTAGCCGCCACCAACGCGGTGTAGATACAAACTACTACAAGCCACGCGGATACATGCCTATTGATACGTTTCATTTGGTCTCCCAGGTTCGCTTTATGAGAGGGGATGCCGCACACGCCTGTGCAAAACAGGCAAAAAAAACCCCCGTTTCCGGGGGGTGTAGCGTTAGAAGATGAACTCCTTCCTCAAGGTTTGTACCGCTGGTTTAGGTGCTGGCTGTCCAGTTTGCACGGTGGGGGATACCGATTGAGGCAAAGTCGCCGCCGGCAAGTTAGGCATCGTCAGGGGTGCATTGAACTGATCACGAACAGTCACATGTTCTACAGAGGGTTTCCTGTAGACATCGATTTGGCTTTCAGTCAGGTCTACGCCGTGTGCTTTGAGCAAGGCGCGCCAGTCGACAGATCCTTTACGTGTGGAAAGGTGAACAGAGACACCTTCACTTTCATGTCGCTTGCGGCCTGGCGGCATCTGAGAGAGCAGCACAGCTCGGGCTGCTTCCTCTCGCGCTGTGGCTTCCTGAAATTGCCGGTTTGACAGCCGCCAGGCGGCCGCTGCGGCTTCCCATTCATCTGTACTCCATTTGCCTGTTTGGAGCCGGTGCCAGAAGTCGAGCTCGCCTTTAAGTATTTGATCGATCCGCTTCTGGTTACGCGGGACTTTGAGCAGCACGCCTTTAGACCCATCGAATGAGTAGTAGTGGGCGAAGCTGGCTTCAGCAACAAAGATCTGGTGCTGAACCTGGTCCACATACTCCGGTGGGACGATTCCTTTGAGAGCAAGCCCATGAGCTGTATCCCCTGGACATTTGATCTCGACCGGTATCCCCAGAAAGGGATTGAACCCGTCTAGCGATGCCCTGATAAATGGGATCGAGTCACTCTCGGCAATGATGGGCGTAACCGTGGTACCGGTGTGCTTTTCATAAGCCGCCCTAGCTATGGGTTCCAGCTGATGACCCCTGGCTCGAATACGATCGACGTAGGGGTTTGGCGGCGGGGGAGGCCCGATGCCCAGGCGGAGTCTGAAAAGCTCATATGAACTGCGGAATTTTGACGTGCCCATGATCTGGGGCGCCTCGCTAGCTCCGATTCCCTCACGACGCCATGCAAACCAAGCAGCGGAGTTTTGCTGAGCAGCTGGACCCGTGATGATGCGCATTGCCATATCGCAATCTCCTCTAAAAGTGACCTGCACCGGAACAGTGGAAGGCCTGATAACGGGAGATGCGTAACGTTCTTGCAGAAACTAGATGCCTTGGACTGGCGTCAGTGAGAGGGGGATTTAAGTAAGGAAGGTCTGAGGAGAAGGGACTGGAGCAATGGTGCTAACCTTGAAGACCGGCTGCTAGGCAGCCGGTAGCGTACAACAGCGGTGTTACTCGCCGATCCTCATCGTGCGGGGAAGGCCCAGCATGGCGTTCTGCATACGGAGATCATTCAGCGAGATCGAGGGGTCTGAAGTCGCTGCAGCTGAACTGGCGCAACCCCGGCCGGTTAAGCAAACCGTGTGAATCACCAGGTTCGTCCCCGCGAGCTTGTCGACGTTCTGGCCGCTGGTGGTCTGTGCTGCATCGGATGCTGCGGTTAGGCCTGAGGCGACGTTGTTCCCAACCATCCCAGAGTCGGTGCAATTGTTCAGCAGTGAGCAGGTCGCGAGGGATACAGCCAGAGAGGCACCCGTGGCAACAGCATTGCCCACTGCTGTGTGAGCTTCCTTGTACTGTGAGGCTGGGCCCGCATAGACCTCGCTGATTGTGTACGTGACCTTGGCATCACCCGCAGTCTGGTTGTAGCCAGCTTTCTTGAGAGCGTCATTCACATACGCTGTCATGTCACCAAGGGCGGCGTCCTCGGTCACGGCCTTGACAGGCACACCCTCTACCAGGCGCCCGTTGATCTGTGCTGCTTGAACGCGCACCGGGCCTTTCTCAACGGTGATTGGCTTCGCTGCACAACCAGGTAAGGCGATGATGACGCAGGTGGCAGCTAATGCCGCGATTGCTTTATGGATCACGTGAGCCTCAGGGGGTTGAATAACATGTAACTATAATACTGATGGGTGGCCATGGAGGCTAGTGGCAAAATGCTCATGCAGATGGGGCCGGGGCTGCCGGCGGCGCAAATAGCCATCTGCGTTAGTTGCGAATCGCTGCACCGCTAGTCGTCTCAACGAGCTGCAGGAGGGGGATCGGCTAAAATTTCTGGTAGTGCGGAGAGGTAGAGTAGGCCATGAACAATAACGTCTTCCACAGCGCCACCATCAGGGGTCAGCTTTTCGAGGCCTCAATGATTTACGAAGGCCCCTGGATTTCATTAATCACCCCACGGTCGGCCGTCCATGATGGTGTGCACCTCGGGGTGTGCAACATCGTTCAGTTCGATCCTACTAGCTATAGGTGCCATGGGTTTGGGTGGTACATCGTCAAATATCGCAGTGAAGCTCGGGTATTTCTCAGGGGGTTCACTATTGACGATGCCCGTGCCTTATCGGATGAGTTCGGGATCAAGTTGCTGGACCACGGGGGCTGGGACAGTCGAACGCTTTTTTATCGCAGCAAGGCTTGGGAGGGATTGAGAGCCTGGGTGAGATCGCATCCGAGAATTGCGAAGCGTTATGCAGCTGGTACTAACCCTTACCTTTCAGATTGGTATCTCAGAGCTACTAGCGAAGAAATGGTGCCATTGCCGCTAGGGTAGAGCCAAGATGGTAGTGGCGTGTGCGATCCTCATCTCGTGGCCCCGGCTCCCAGCCGCTCGCCCCCTCACATGTTTTTACCGAGGTTGCAATGGACAAATCGGAAATGAGCAGGCTTTTGGAGCTTCAAGTGCAAGAGAAGCTGAGGGATGGCTATTCAATAACCACCTATGCGATGGACGCAGCTGGTCGGGATCGTGTGAGGTGTGGGATTAAGACCAAAGGTCATTCCCTTCCCAACGAGAATCATGCGGCGGAGGACTGGCAGGAGTACATCGGTAAACTGGAGACGGGGGCGTACAAATCGGTAGTGAGGACAAAAGTGATCGAGACGGGCGACTCTCCAAACATCGATCAGTCTGCCGGCGGCAGTGGTACGGTGGGTCTGTGGAAGGCCCGACGTCACTGAGACAGTGGAGGCTAATACGCCTCTAGACGTAAGGGCTAACAAAGGCGCCCGCGGCGAAAAAAAACTGGGCCTTTGATATACAAAGAGCCCAGTCCTGGTAACCACAGCTGCCGCGGCGCTGTAGGTGGAGAATCCACCGTTACCAAGACTGAGCTCACCTCTTTATCGCCATTAGGATAGTCGACAGCAGTACGACGTCCTGCTTGGCTAGCTTGCGAATCCCCACCAGTTGCACCTGGCTGCTATGTGAAGGACATACGTCCGGGGAAGTCATTTGCGCTGCTCACGTAGTGGTGAGCGACCTGAGGGATAACCGCTTCGACCTAATCGTCCAGCTGTGTTGTCAGTTCCTGGGAGAAGCCCGGACTCGACTATTGTCTGATCTCAAAACTGGCGGTGCATCACCGAGTCGAGAACACAGAGGCAAACACAGGGGATGCATTAGGGAGCGGAGATATCAGGCGGTATGTGGGTAGTGCGCTAACCCGTTACCGTGTTGCTGACTACAAAGGAGGCTTCGCGACCTCGGACCTGACTGGCTTCTCCAGTGGGAGTATCCGTTAACTTTGCCTCAGGTAATGTTCAACATGGGCTGATAAACACCATTTCTATAATCGAGTAGGAGGCGGTTTCACAACCGCCGTCCTCTCACACCACCGTACGTACGGTTCCGTATAC
>NZ_BCBJ01000133.1:0-20812 GCF_001320605.1 Pseudomonas sp. NBRC 111133
TTCCCTAGGCCTCATCGAGACCTTGAGCAATATAACGTATGAGATCTAGCGCGGACATTTACTATCAGCAATGCTATAGATGATGGTGGCTCCATCGATGTCAAATCCAGTGTGCAATCTGGCACTGTATTCAGAGTCTCGCTTCCAACCTCATAGCTCACGCGATCCCTGTTCCGGTGGGAGCGACAGCATTTAGCGCCACCGGTCTGCCTCTACAATCAACACGATGAACGTACTGACGTTGGATTCACCTGAACAGAGTAGGGCGCTTTTCCGTCGCCCCTGACTTTGGGAGTTCAACATGAAAGCCATCGTGTACAACGGCCCACGTGACGTCGCGGTCAAGGATGTTTCTGACGCAAAAATCGAGAAGCCCACCGACGTACTGGTGCGTATCACCACGACCAACATCTGCGGTTCTGACCTGCACATGTACGAAGGCCGCACGTCTTTCGAGACAGGTCGAGTTTTTGGCCATGAAAACCTCGGCGAAGTGATTGAGGTGGGCGCCGGAGTCGACCGGGTCAAAATTGGTGATCGCGTCTGCCTGCCATTCAACATCGGCTGCGGGTTCTGTGAGAACTGCGAAAAAGGGCTCACGGGATTCTGCCTGACAGCCAATCCCGGTTCTGCCGGCGCCGCTTACGGCTTTGCTGAGATGGGGCCCTACCAAGGCGGTCAGGCGGAACTGCTCCGCGTTCCGTATGCGGATTTCAACTGCCTGGTGCTGCCTGAGGACGCCCAGGAACGAGAAGATGACTACGTCATGCTCTCGGATATTTTCCCTACTGGTTGGCATGCAACTGAGCTGGCCGGACTGCTTCCTGGTGAGAGCATTGCGATTTACGGCGCAGGGCCTGTTGGCCTGATGGCGGCGCATTCGGCAATCATCAAAGGCGCGTCCCAGGTTTTCGTCATCGACAACCAGCCGGATCGCCTACAGCTTGCCGCGCAGCTTGGGGCAACTCCCATCAACGCAGTCGAGCAAAGAGCAGTGGAAGAGATCATGAACCTTACCCACGGCAAAGGCACCGACCGGGGCTGTGAGTGCGTCGGTTACCAGTGCTGCGACAAGCATGGCCATGAAGCGAACTACCTCACCATGAACAACTTGGTCGCTTCAACCAAGGCCACTGGCGGCATCGGCGTGGTTGGGGTGTTTGTGCCAGAAGATCCTGGAGCGAAAAACGAACTGGCGAAGGAGGGCAAGATGGCCTTCGACTTCGGTGCGTTCTGGTTCAAGGGCCAACAGATCCGGACAGGTCAGGCGAATGTAAAGGCCTACAATCGCCGCCTGGCAGAGCTTATCCATCATGGGCGCGCCAAGCCCTCGCATATCATTTCCCATCGTTTGAAATTGGCCGAAGGCCCAGATGCCTACAAGCACTTCGATGCGCGGGATGATGGCTGGACGAAAGTGGTGCTCAAGCCTGCTGCGTGATCCGCTCTCACTGCTTCCAGGGACGGAAGCTTGGTGAGAAGGGCAACCTGCATGTTTTAAAGCAACCCTTCACCGGCTTGTCAGGGCGTTATCACCCGGCAATTTCCAGTTGCGTGTTCTTCCGCCACCCTCGCAGATTCATCGCGCAGAGGCAGAACTGTAAGATGATCAGAGCCCAGGCTTGTGCTTGCCAGCCCCACACAGCCCACAGCACGTTGCTTGCGATGAAACAGCAGAATCCAATCTTTCTTCTACCCGGACGGCGCGAACCGATGCACCAGGCTGCCAGCACGGTCATCACCATGGCAGGCCATTCAAGTAACCCAATCCAATATTCCATGAAACCTTCCAAATGATGATGGGTATCTGAAGCTAATCACCTGCCAGCTTCCAGAGAGCTGGCAGGTGATGGCTCCACTAAGCGGCTCGGCGCTCGCCCTTGAGCATCTTTTTCTGCATTTCCATGGTTTGCCCAAGCTCCTCGAGGATATCCTTGCTGAGCAGCTTCTTCGCGGTGGGGAAGAGCTCGCCTTCTTCTTCCTCGATGTGATGCTCCAACAGCTCTTTCATGACCTTGACTCTCCCGGCGAATTCGACGGTGCCGGTTTCGGTATGCAGCAGGTCGGGTAGGACGAGGGAGTCAACAGTCCGGTGTTCTTCCTTGGCCTCGTAGTACATTTTCGCTTCTTCCTTGCCACCCGCTTCCTTGATGGCCGGATATAGAATTTCTTCTTCGAGCGCGGTGTGAATCTGCAGCTCCTGCTCGATCCTGTGGAGTAGATCGGCCCGTTTTTTCACTGCTCGCTCGGTGGTGGTCGACAGCTCTTCGAGCAGCTTCTTTACCAACTTGTGGTCTTGAATCAGTAAGTCGATAGCGTTCATGGCGTTACCTCATCACGGATTGGATGTAAGAACTTGCCTCTGGTTGAGTAGCCGCTAAGCGAGACGGTTCAACGCAGATGATGGCTGGCGTCATCGTTCAGGATGGCAACCTCCAATAGCCATTGCGGCTTTGAGGGCTGCCAGGTGAGTCAAGCCCTGAGGAAGGTTGCCCAGATACTGTCCAGTCTGCGGATCGATCATCTCCGAGTAGATGCCTACCCCGTGTGATAGCCCTTGCAAAGCATCTGCATAGGCGGCTACGGCATGTTCTTGCTGGCCGAGGATTGCCGAGGCTTCGATCAACCAGAATGTGCAGGCCAGGAAGCAACCTTCCTCTTCCTGTGCATCGGTGTAGCGATAATGGAAAGCGCCCGCCCCCAGATCATGGTCAATGGCTTGCAGTGTGCTGCGCATACGTTGTTTGCTGGGGTAACCGAACCTGACCGCCAGTGCCAGTGAGGCGTCCAGCCGGTCGCTGTCTGGATAGAACAGGTAGGCTTGGCGCTCCTCGCTCCAGCAGTGCGCCTCGATCCATGCCTGGATGCGCTGGCGCTCGCGATCCCAGCGTTCCCGGCAGGTGGTGGGAAGGTGGCCGCCATCTGCCAGTTCGATGGCCCGGCTCAAGGCTTGCCAGCAACTGATCTTGGACATCGTGTAGTGCTGCTTTTCCGGCAACTCCCAGATACCGGCGTCCTGCTGACGTCAACAGTCGGCGCACTGGTCGGCAAGGCCTGAGAGGAGCATGGCGCTCGGGGAATCAAGAATGTTGCCGCTGTCGATGAAGCAACGGGCGGTTTCGAAAATGTCGCCGAACACGCCATGCTGCAGCTGGTCGCGCGCGTCGTTGCCAACGACTGGAGGCGAGTTTTTGTAACCAGGGAGATCAACCTGGCGCACGCAATCACCAATGGCCCCGTCCAAGGTATAAAACACCCGTGGCCCATGTTCACTCAGGCGGCGCAGCAACCAGGTGAAGGCAGCCTTGGCTTCCGGCTGTGCGCCGATGCCCAGAAACGCTTCGATGGTGTAGCTGGCGTCGCGTATCCAGGCGAAGCGGTAATCGTAGTTTTTGCTGCCACCAATCCGCTCGGGAAGGGATGAGGTCGCTGCCGCCATGATCGAGCCACTTGGAGAGGACAACAGAAGCTTGAGGGCCAGCGCATTACGGACTACATGGTTTTGGTACGGGCCGTCGTAGACCAGCCCCTTCGACCATTGGCACCACTCACTGTGCGAGCCGTCGATGCGTTCATCGATCAAGGCCAATGGGGGCACCACCAGGGGCTCATCTCGTCCTGCGATGATTGCGACCACTGAGCGTTGTCCTGCTGCAAGGCTAAGGACAGCACGCACGCCCATGTCATCCTTGCGTTCGATGTGCACCTGATGGTCGTGCAGGAACATGCCGAGTATTCGGCCCGCATGAAAAACGCAGGCATTGTCATTCGGCGCCACGTAGGGGCTTACCGTGTCGGCTTGGGTTCCGAAGTCGATGGCTAACTCGAAATCGACCGTACCCTCGACACATTCGAGGCGCCTGGCAAGTTCGGCCCAAGGTAAACGCCCAGCGGGGCCACTGTTCAAGGACTCGGTCAGCCGCGCACGACCCTCGTGGGTGATGAAGAGTGTCTCGAGGACGTTGCTGCCTGGCAGGTAGCGCCGCTCAGCAACGAACGGCTCGTTGGGGGTAATGGAAAAGTAGCCTCCTGTTTGCGGAGCCAGCAGCTTGTCGAACAGGGGAGGTGAATCCATGTGCGGCACACACCACCAGTCGATGGAACCGTCCAGACCAATCAGTGCCACGGAACGCCCATCCCCGAGTGCACCATACTGCTCCAGGGGCAACCAGCCACCCTCATCTCGCTCAGGTGCACCCTGTTGAGCTTCTACCGGTTCTCTTTCCATCGGTGTGCCTTCGAGATCATGTGTTCTGATTCCGACATGGCTATCTGGCGTCTGGTTCGTCTTATGTGAGCGTTGCGCAAATAGAGGGAATTTAGGATTGGCATGAATATCTCATGTAAAGCGGGACACAAGGGAGCTTTGTGCCCTCGCATTACCCTGCAAGGAACAAGAACAAAAGGGGGCTTACATGAGTTGTCTGATTTGCGCTGGGCAAGCTGAGTCCGTCGAATGCACCGGTGGATGGGAAGAGCGACGCTGTTCTAAATGCGGCTGTTACCGAATGTCCCAAGCGCTCATTCTGGTGATGATGGAAGAGGGTCAGATTTTTGATACCGAGCGGATGCGGGCCTGGCTGGTATCCCGGCGCGAACTGATGCCCATCCCTACCATCGACCATAGCCAGGCGATATTTGCACTCTAAAAGGCCTGAGAGGTGGAGCTCCGTGCCTTATTCGGCAGGAATGATCGAAATCTTTCCATTGCGTTCGACGATAGCGAACTTTACCTGCTCAATGTTCTCGATGCCTTGGCTGTCCCGCGCTGACTCAAGGATATCGTCCTCCGTGAGTCGTGCGCGACGCATGCGGTGATGCAGGAAGCGCCCATTTTCAACAACCAGGGTAGCGTGCCCATCCAGAAACCTGGCCAAGGACTTGGAGTTGAGCTTCGCGAGTGAAAGGCCGACGTCCAAAACGATCAGCGTGGCAATTACCAGCATGGCATTGGTGAATGAAAAATCCTCGCCCAGAAGTGCCTGCTGGGTGGCTTCCCCAATGATCAGCAACAAGACGAAGTCAAAGGTCGTCAGGTCGGCCAGTGAGCGCCGTCCGGCTACGCGAAACAGCAGCATAAGTGCGACGTACATCCCGGCTGCGCGGAGGATCGAATCCATGACGCACTCCTAGGGGTAAAGGAATGTGGAGAAGTGAACGGCGCTTTCAGGGCCAGCCCTGACGCTGCCCTCTAGAGTGCCTACGTGCTCATTTCGAAGGGTCAAGTACAAGGTGGCGACCCCATCTTGCTTAGTACCCAATTGGAACAGCATGGCCTGGCCATGCGACATCGACTGTTGTGGCTCCGGTTGCAACGTCTCGATACTGGCGTCACGGAGCAATGATCCCTCGAGTTGCACCTCCACCGGCTGACCAGGGATACCCTGAACGGTGATGAAAAGGCTGTCCGTCGTGCCGCTTCGGCTGAGGCGCTGGTACTCAACCCGTACCCGTCCATTCGGGCTCACCACCTCCGCATCGCTCAATGGGCCATTACCGAACAGGCCTGCCAAGGCAAGCAATACGATGGCCACGAGCACGTACCACCCCACGCGCTCGAAGCGCCAAACACGCTGCTGCATCGGCATGTCTTCTTTAACAGGATGACGCCTGGATAGCAGTTCATCTTCCGACATGATCACCCCCTCAGGCGCGCTCACCGCGTAGCCAGCGCTGGTGATAGTGGGAAAGCCGGGTCAACCCGAACAGGGCACCTTGGCGCATGACTTCAGGCCGCTCGCCGAAGAAGCGTTGAGTGCGCGTGAAAACGGCAATTGGCTCGCCGGCGAAGGCCCACGCAAAGCACATCGTCCCCGGTGGTATCCCGGATTCGGGCGCCGGCCCGGCTATACCGGTGGTGGCGATCACCACATTCGCATCGCTGTCCCTCAAGGCGCCCAAGGCCATTTCCCAAGCTACTGCTTCGCTGGTCAGGCCGTATCGTTCGATGGTTTCGGCGCTGACCCCCAGCAGCCGCTTCTTGGCGCTGGGTGAGTAGACGACATAGCCGCTTTCCAGCACCTTTCCGGTACCCGGTACCGCCGCCAACAACGCCACAAGGCAGCCTGCAGTGCACGATTCTGCTGTGCTCAAAATCAGTTTGTTGTTTTTGAGATAGCCGAGGGCGGACAGTACAGGGTCGTTTTCCATTCCAGAATCGACTCGCTTGTTTTGCGGTGGACGCGAGCCTGGGGTAATTGGTTCATCGCCCGTGTTGCCCGCCCATCTCCTGAAGTGTCACTGACCTGAACTTTGCCCCGTAGATTGGCTTCCCTTGTTCAAAGGCAATGGGAGGAGAGCAACATGAAGAAAGTGAGCGTCAGCCAAAAAGAAGGTGCGCAGACAAGGCCGCATGGGGAAGAGGAGCGAGATAACGATGCTCATCGTCCGGATGGATCCACCGGCACATCACATGACTCGACAGCGCAAAAAACGGCCCGTGATCACGATCAGCACAAACGCTGAAACTGCCACGCAAAAAGAGAGTCAGGCTCGCCAGCACGGCGAGCCTCTTTTCACTAGAGGATCGGTTTGCCGCCAGTCACTGCGTAACGTGAGCCACTGATGTAACTGGCTTCGTCGGAGCCCAGCAGCACGTAGATCGGAGCGACCTCCACCGGTTGTCCGGGACGACCCAATGGTGTTTTGGAACCAAAGTGTGTAACCGCTTCCTCTGGCATGGTGGAAGGAATTAGAGGCGTCCAGATAGGCCCTGGCGCAACGCTGTTGACCCGAATACCTTTCTTGCCTAGCAACTGAGCCAGGCCAGCAGTGAAGTTGGCAATGGCCCCCTTGGTCGTGGCATAAGCCAGCAGGCTGGGGGATGGATCGTCGGAATTGACCGAGCTCGTATTGATAATCGAACTGCCCTTGGGCATGGAAGGCAGGGCCGCCTGGCAAATACGGAAGATGGCGGTGATGTTGGTATCGAAAGTCTTCACCCATTCGTCATCGTCGATTTCCTCCAGGGTTTCGTGGGACATCTGGAACGCCGCGTTGTTGACCAGGATGTCGATACGCCCGAACTGGCTAACGGTCTTTTCGACGATGTCGTAGCAGTGCTGTTTCTGCGCCAGGTCTCCGGGCAACAGCAGGCATTGACGGCCTGCGGACTCAACCCAGCGCGCGGTTTCTTGCGCGTCTTCATGCTCATTCAGATAAGCGATGGCGACGTCGGCGCCTTCACGGGCATAGGCAATCGCCACTGCCCGCCCGATGCCGCTGTCTGCTCCGGTGATGAGTGCAACCTTGCCTTCGAGGCGATTGTGGCCGGTATACGACTGCTCACCACAATCCGGGTAGGGCTCCATCTTGCGCTGTGAGCCAGGGACATTTTGAGGCTGCGAAGGGAAGGGCGGGGTAGGGAAGTCTCGCATGGTAGAAGCTCCTGCAGTTGAGAACGTTCATACCGGTTCGAAAGGCCCTGCCTCCTCGTGTTGGTTTCAATCTGCGGTTGGTACGACGAGCGGTGCGGGATATCAATCCAATTGAATTCCATGCCCCATCGCCTGTTCTACCGGACTCAGCTCCAGTCTCATCTCTTCGCTCGGAGCCCAATATCCGGAGTAGCGAGTGCCTCGAATCATTACCCCAACGACCCCTGAGCACGAGATCAGCGAGCACAATGCCAGGATGTTTGGCTCTCCTAAGGAGCGTCTGGATTTTTACCGGCGTGAGATCCAGTACGAAACCAGCATCCTGGCCAACCGCACGGATGCCTACCTGGCGGCTCAGTCATTCCTGGTCATCGCCTTCGTTTCCTCCATGGGGAACCTCAATCAAGGATGGGGCGAGATGTTCACACTGATCGTGCCCGCTTTCCTCGCCTTGCTCGGGGTACTGAGCTCGCTCAACGCCTGGCCTGGCATTCGGGCGGCCTACAACATCATCGATCACTGGCAGCTCAAACAGAGCCACCTACTGCGCAGCGAGCCGTTGATGGGGTTGGCTTACGACGAGCCGCCGCTTTTCTGTGAGGCGGAAACCTCGCGTGCAGGGCATCGAAAGTCATTGCTGTTCTCGCTACGGACGCCGTGGATCTTTCTGGTGTTCTGGGTGTTACTGGGTAGCTACTCGGTTTACATCCAGCTGGCCTGAACACGTCTGCGTGCGAACATGGGGGTAACATTTTGAAGACTGAGGCATTACTGACCGAGCTCCTCAACGCCCGAGGGCCGGGCGGACAAGAAGATGAAGTACGGGCCATTTGTCTGCGCGAGCTGCGCCTATTCTGTGATGACACGCACATCGACCCTGCTGGCAATGTGGTGGGGGTAATTCGTGGGGGCCGCGCTGGTAGCCCAGAGGCAGCCATACGCGTTATGGCCCATCTCGATGAGATCGCGATGATCGTCAAAAATGTGCTGGAGAACGGCACCCTGGAGGTGCTCGCTCTAGGGGGGGCGCAACCGATAAGCTTCGGCGTGTGCCCTGTCGATATCCTGGGCGATGAACACATCCTGCCGGGTGTTTTGTCCTACGGTTCAATGCACAACAGCGGTCGTACTTCGAATGGAAGAGACGTGTTGGCAGGAAATGTTCAGTGGAAAGATGTCTATATCGTCACGCGCAAGAGCAAGTCAGAGCTCCAGAAGCTTGGCGTTCGGCCTGGTACTCGAGTCGTGCTGAGTCAGCACTGGCGTAAGCCCTTCAAGGTACATGACTGTATTGCCGCTCACTTCCTCGACGACCGAGCTCCGCTGAGCGCTGTCATTCTCTGTGCGAAGCTACTGAGTGAACGGCGAGAGAAACTGAAGCAAGACGTTTGGTTCGTGCTTACGACGCTGGAGGAAGAGTCGAATGCCGGCGCCATGTACGCAGCTTCCCGGCTGCCCGGCGACACCACAATCGCTGTCGAGGTCGGCCCTGTACTTGAGGAATATGGCACGGAGCTTTCGGCCAATCCGATCATCAATACCGGCGACCAGAAGGGATACTACAGCCGCACCGTGGTGCAGGGCCTGATCGCCGCTGGCCTAAAGGCCGGTTTTAAGCCCCAGTCGGCATTGCTCGTCGATTTTGCATCCGATGCAAGCGCGGTGATGAGCGCCGGGATCGATGCCCGGGCTGGTTGCATTGCGATACCCACCGAGAATACCCATGGCTTCGAAATGGTGCTTCTGGAGGGGATTACGGCCTGCGCTGAGACCTTGTTCGAATTTCTTACAGGTAGTCAGGACACATAGCCCCGGCGCGTCGACTATGCGCAGTGGCTTACCACCTGCCATTTCGATGGAATTATTTCTTCCTTGGTTTGCTCAATAACGCATGACTAGGGAGGGAATTCTGGTGATCGGACAGCAACTCTATGTAATTGAGTACGAGCTTCACAGTGAGCCTCGGACATTCATTATCCGTCTGGAGAAAATGGACAACGGCGCCGCATGGCACTGGGCCAGCTGTGATGCCGGCGTGGGCATCATTCCGCGTTTCAGTCAGCAGAACATCAAACTGGTCAGTCGCCCGATGGCTGAGCGGTATGGCATTGCCAAGGTGAAGTGGAGGCTGGCTGGAGAGGGCCCCGAATTCGTTCCGCAACCTATCGATGTCGGCAAATTCTCAGGTGCTACCTAAGGGGCCTGAGACCGGTATTCCATCAACGTGCCTGGAGGTGTTGCCATGCAGCCTAAAACCGAAGGCTCTGAAGAAAAAGGCCCAAGCGACGTGCCTTTCATTAACGATCCGGAAAAGCCCACGTCGCCGCCACTGAATGACGCTGATGCCACGGATGCGGCTGAGCCTGAAGAAGACCTTCAGGACGATGGCCAATCCCTTTAGAGAGGAGAACCAGCTGATGGATAGTTATCACCTCAGCCCGACTTCGGATGGCTGGGAATTGAAGAAAGTCGGTGCTGAGCGAGCCTCAAAACGAGCCGCCACGAAGCAGGAGCTTGTCAGTGTCCTTGCAGATGTCTTCGAGGATAAGACGGCGTCCGTGAAGATCCACAAAGCGGACGGCACTCTCGAGGAGGAACGCACCTATCCACGTTCAGCTGACCCGCGCCGTAGCAAAGGTTGAAGACTATAACTGCCTGTGACCTCGACATTGAGGTCACGGATGCCCTTGGCGTGTTCAGATGGTTGTTGGCCAGCTTTCTCATGGGGAAGCGCATCCGCGCCACCGTAGCAGTGCAGGCGTACCGGACGCTTGTCGATCAGCAGGGCCTGGATACGCCGATTAAGCTTGCCCAGACTTCTCATTCCACGCTGGTCAAACTCCTCGGCCAGGCCGGCTATGCGCGCTACGATGAATCCACTGCCCGACGACTGCATGATCTTGGCAACAAGGTAGAAGTGGAACTGGTTGCCCAACTTGAGGCACTGCAGGAGGGGTCAGATGCTGAGGGATTTAAGCGCTGGCTACTGAGTTTAGAGGGCGTAGGCCCAAAGACCGTGGAGATTTTCATGCGTGAAGGCTTGTCCCATTTGACGAAGTTGTAAGGCCATTGAGTTTGGTGGCCTTTAGCCCCCATCGACGCATGTCCGGAAGAGTGAAACACTCGACCATTGGATTACGTACTGGAGAGGGTGATGAAGCTCGACATTGAGGGTTTGTCGCTGTCAGGGAAGACAGTAGTTGTCGTAGAGGATGATCCAACGCTTCAAGCCCTTCTGGTGGAAATCCTGATCGAGTTGGGCGCCACCTGCGATGCGTTCGATAACTCAGAAGATGCTTTGATTCACTTGATGGGACTCAAGAGCGACTGCTCGTTGATCGTTGTCGATCACGGTGTTCCGGGAAGCATCAAAGGTATGGAATTCATCTCCATGGCACACGAAAGGTGGCCTGGGCTACCCGCCATTCTGACCTCGGGCTATCAGCTGGATGCTTCTCAGGTCACACCACCTGTTACCTACCTCTTCAAGCCGTGGTCGATAGAGGAGCTCGCTCAAGCTATTGACCAAGCGCTTCCCCCTGCAGACGTACCTTCAACTCTTCTGCTGGGCCACCAACAAGGTCTCTAGCGCTGTAGGTTATCCCGAGCCACATCGTCCGTCTGATGCTCAGCAGGCGCCTGATGTTGGGGATCACATTCGCTGCCCATCGCCTGATATTGCTTGCGAAGTTTATGGATTTCCCGGTTATCGAGCGCTTCGAGATCCAATACCGACTGCTCCGCAGATTTCGTAGCGCGAATCAGTTCGTCGAGCTTCACGTGGATGATGTCGTTATCCCGGTTCTGGGTGTTCTGGATCAGGAAAACCATCAGAAATGTGATGATGGTGGTCGACGTGTTGACGATAAGTTGCCAGGTATCATTGTAGTGAAACCAGGGCCCAGAGGCCGCCCAAATGGCAATCAACACCACGGCGATCAAGAAGGTGCTCGGCTTACCGGCGTGGTTGGCGAGCCATTGGCAGAACTGGGCGAATTTCATGACGTAATCTCCACTGCGATCTATAGGGTTTGACCGCAGTGGAGCGCTGAAATCTTTTTTTACATTTCACCGAGGTATTGGGTGAGCCCACCAAGCGCAGCGGAACGACGTGGCCTGCCGGAAAGTCAAAAAAATACTCGAAAACTTTCCCAAGGCTTCTGCACAGATGACCTTCATCGTCTGGTTCGCCATGCTGGGCGCAGTCTTGCTGCTGCTCGCACTCTCATCCTCCTACCTACGCTGGATCCCTGTGACCTCGTCTGTAGTGTGCCTTGCCCTGGGCATCGTCCTGGGGACATCGGGGCTGGGTTTTCTTCAACTGGACGTGAGCAAGTCGAGCGAGTGGATGGAGCACCTCACAGAAGTCGCGGTGTTGTTTTCGCTGTTCTTCAGTGGTTTGAAATTGCGCCTGCCCTTGCACAACCGCCGTTGGTGCAGCGCCTTTTTTCTAGCCGGGCCGGTGATGTTGCTCTGCATCGGTGGGGTAACGCTGGTGCTGCACTACGGCCTGAACTTGGGGTGGGGCGTCTCGCTACTGATCGGAGCGATCCTCGCACCCACTGACCCCGTGCTCGCAACCCTGGTGCAGGTGGTTGATGCCCGGGACGATGATCTTGTCCGTTTCAGCTTGTCGGGTGAGGCAGGGCTCAACGACGGCGTGGCGTTTCCCTTCGTCATGCTTGGACTGTTCCTGCAACAGGACAATGGCCAGACTTGGTTCAGTGACTGGTTGCTCAAGGACATGCTGTGGGCAGTAACCGCAGGTCTAGTGCTTGGCTACTGGATGGGGCGCGGCCTGGGCAAGCTCACGCTGTTCTTGCGTCTGCGCAACGACGACAGCACCGTCTCGCCCAATGACTATCTGGCCCTTGCCCTGATTGCGTTGGCATACGTGAGCGCCGAGTCGATACAGGCTTATGGGTTCCTCGCGGTGTTCGCTGCGGGACTTGGTTTACGTCAGGCGGAGGTGCAGACCGCCAATAGCCCTGAAGCGCCGGCTGCTGAACATTTGGTACAGCCTGTGGTAGGTCACCAGCACGTGGCACCGGAGCTAGCAGTCAAAGGCGATCTGAAAGGGCTCGACGACTCGCAGGTAGCAGCGGGGATCATGTTGGGTGACATGTTGGCGTTCGGTAGCCTGATCGAACGGGCAATGGAAGTATTTCTGGTGACCCTGCTCGGGGTAGTGCTCATTGAGCATTGGGACTGGCGGGCAGTGCTTGTTGCCGGTGCTTTGTTTTTTGTCATTCGCCCCATCAGCATCCTGCTGTTCCCGGCTCGAGGAATGCTGGATATCCGCCAGCGTGGACTTTTAGGGTGGTTTGGCATCCGAGGTATCGGCAGCTTCTACTACCTGTTCTATGCCCTCAATCATGGGCTGCTTCCCACCTTGGCCGCGCAAAGCATCAACCTGGTGCTGTCCGTGGTGGCGTTGAGCATTCTGCTGCATGGGTTGAGCGTTCAACCGCTGCTAGCCAAATACGAAGCATGGAAGGGATAGGCAGTGTTCTTTGGATCAGGTTTCAACTTGCGGCGGGAGCGTTACTAATTTGTTGATCAGCGAGGCGAGATCAGAAATCTCCCAAGGTTTGGGGAGAAATGCTGTCCGAGCAGGCAGCAAACCGGTGTCGATTATTGCGTCGCCCGAAGTCAGAATCACTGGCAGGGTAGGCCATCGACGCCAAATCTCGTGTGCAAGGCCTAAACCGTCCATGCTTCCAGGCATATGGATATCGGTCATCACCAAGCTAGGGACTTCCTTATTGCAAAGGTAATGCAACGCCTCGTCAGCATTTGCGCAGCACGTCATAGCAACGGCGTAGAGTGACGAGAGGCTCTCGGCAGTTAGGTCTCTTAGGAGGTCGTCGTCTTCCACAATGAGGATGGTTTTCGGCATGTAGGGTTTGCTCGCGGGTCATATGCATTAGGGCTCTGGGCCTCTACGCCGTTGCTACTGGGCGATGAGTGGTGCGCTAGGCGCCGTCATGGATTAGCGGCTATGGTAGGAAAGCGGTAAGCGAACCGCCTGTACGCCCTGAAAGGATTCTGGGCGTTTCCCGTTAATCCGGAAGGGAAGACTATGCAGCAGCTACCAGTGGACGAAACAATCCGAGCGGCCTTGAAAAAGACTCATACGCGCTTGCACCGCCAACATGAGCTCGTGGTCGAGTTTGGCGTAATGTCCCTGAAGGCTGCGGACTTGGATCTGTTGCTGACCCGTGCATGTGAAGTAGTCGCTGAAGGAATGTGCACTCGTTTTTCCAAGGTGCTCCAGCCAGCAGAGGACGGGGAAGGGTTTGTTCTGACCCATGGCGTTGGCTGGGATGCTTCTGACATCGGGCGGGCAACCGTGGGCGGCGATGTGGCTAGTCCCGCAGGCTATGCATTGGCCACCTATAGGCCCGTACTCTCGAATCATTTGGGTATGGAAAATCGCTTTCGAACGCCGGAACTGCTCAAAAAATATGGAATCGAGCGGGCCATCAATGTCCCGATCCGGGGTGTGCTCAGCCCGTTTGGTGTACTGGAAGCCGACAGCAGCAACGGGGACGATTTCGTAGAGAGCGATCTGGTATTTCTGGAAGGCATCTCGAACGTCATTTCCATGGCTGTCGAAAGAATATCTGCAGGCGTGGATGTTCCAGTTCCCGACCCTTATTCCGAGACCATTCTGAACGCAAGCCCTGACTGGGTGGATATCCTGGCCCCGAGCGGCGAGATCGAGTTCATGAATGAAGCCGGGCTGAAATTCCTGGATACCCAACTGACCAGTGTTAAAGGTCAGCGATGGTATGACTTGTGGCCTGAGGAGTCGCGATCACTTGTTTGGGAGGCGGTAGCTAAAGTTAGCGCTGGCGAAACCATGAGGTTCGAATCGTACTGCCCAATCGCTCCCGATGAACCCAAATGGTGGGACGTGACTGTGGCGCCAATCATGGGCACGGATGGTCAGGTCGAACGGATCATAGCGGTATCACGGGATATCACTGAACGGCACCAGTACGAAGCTCAGCTGCTCTCTCTCATTGAGGCGCAGAACAGCAGGCAAAATCGAAGCGACCTTTATCTCGAAGAAATCCATCATCGCGTCAAAAATAGCCTCCACCTTGTAAACACCCTGCTGTTACTTCAAGCCAATCTCACGCCAGATGCGGCTGTTAAGTTGCAGCTCGAAACTGCCGCAGGGCGAGTGGTGACCATTGCCAGTGTTCACGAGAGACTATACCAGGCCGCCGAAGACCAAGAAGTACGCGCTCGCGATTACCTAAGTGCCCTGTTGGGTGATCTGGGCAAGGCTTTGGCCGACCGGCAAATTCTGTTGGAGGCTGACGACTTCGTCCTGCCACCTGAAAGAATGGCTCCCTTGGGGTTAGTGATCTCTGAGTTGATCACCAACTCCCTTAAGTACGGCAAAGGATCCATAGAAGTGATCGTCAAGCATGCCGGCGATCATGCTCAGCTCACCGTCAGGGATGAGGGCGACGGCTTTCCTGATAATTATCCTAAGCCGACAGGTACGGGGCTTGGCATGCGATTGGTCAAAAGCTATTCCGGCTACGGTAGCGCGGCAGTGGTGGTTGATCGGCAGGATAGTAAAAGTTGTATCCATGTACGCTTCAAACTCTAGGCGCGCCTGCGCACACCGATGGCACTTAGCCAAATGCGTATAGTCGTAATCAGGCTGATTCGAGACCTGGAATCATCATTGGAGGAGTAGGGGATGCGTAACTGGGGATGGCTGATGACTGCGGTAGGCTACGCTGGGCTTTCAGGAATGTTAGCCATAATCGGCGCTGCGGTTTCAGGGTTTCATAACCTCACTAGCCAGATGCTAGGGGTGAGCCTATTGCTAGCGGCAGCGTCATTGGCGCTGGTGCTTGTTGGTGGTCGTCTTCGAGCGAGAAGCAAACCCTTGTTGCCCATTTCGCTGTCTCCTTAAGACCGCTTTCATTTTCTCAAAAAGTGGCCAGAGTGCCAGGCACCCCGGCCAGCCTCATTTCAAGTTACCGGTTTTCGCTACCGCGCCCGCCGCCGTGGCTGTTTTGACCGCCTTTACGGCCTGCCTCTGAGGCGCGCTCACGGTCGTTGGCAAAATTGCCGCCTGAACTCTGCCCGCCTTTGCGACCTGCCTCCGACGCTTTCTCGCGATCATTGGCAAAATTGCCAGGATTGTTCTGAGCAGTACCACCTTGATGGCCACGATTGGTTTGGTTGTTAGCCATGATCTTTCACCTCATGTCGTCACACAGGAAAGTCTGTGTTCAACTCGGACGTCGGGGCGTGGGGTGTTTACTCCGTGGGTTCTTGCCGAGGCCGACGGGTTGCGCGAAAGAACTGGTGCAGGCGTGTGTGGCGTCCTTAAGCTTTGTTCGCGAACGTTTGGGAAGGATCAAGCTCGCATCCCGTCTGCAGACGCCGAATTTTCAGCCTCCGCCGGCGTGGTTAAGCTGAGCGCAGAGCAGTTCCTGGAGCTGGGTTATTGGCCACGGCTTAGGAAGGAACCGGGCACCTGGCGGCAACACTCTCCCTGCAAATTCGTAGTATCCGCTCATGACAATGATGCGCGTCTGAGGTTTTTGCTGGCTTGCCATCCAGGCAAGATCGACCCCATTGAGTGAACCAGGCGTTTGCACATCCGTTATCAGCAGCGTCCAATTTTGCTTCCTCAACGCCTCATTGCCGTCATCGGCAGTCGCCACCGCTGTCACCATGGCCCCCCATTCTTCCAGGTACAGGGTCAAAAGCTCTCGAATCATGGGTTCGTCCTCAACGATGAGAACAGTTGGGCGAATTATCTTCGCAGCGGAAAGCAGCTCTTTCATATGGGTACTCGGACATGCGGCTGCAGGAAGGGAGGGACATCCAGGTCTGCTTGCTTTCTTCCAGCAAGACGTAGCAGCGCGCCATCACTACGACATCGCCAGCGTTCAAGAAATTCACTCCAACTTGAGTCAGTGCCGTCCATACCCATCCGTGAGCGGAACCATAACGGGGCGACCTTCTGGACACATCGACGCCGCTGACACCGCTTTACTGAACCTCTGGAATCTTCGTGACTCAACCCTCCATCAGCGTGTGAGGCCTCCTGATGCGAACGTTCGAGAAAAACCTCTCTGCCGCCCAATTGCTGAAGCTCAACTGTCTGGCAGACTGGTACCGCGTGCTGAAAAGCAGGGCCTTCCGAATGGATTCGCCAGACGAATATCATGACGAATTGCTTCGCCAGGCCGATGAGATGGATCGTCGAGGGATTATCTGCTGGCAGGAATGGCGCGATCTTCGTCTGGAGGCTGACGCTGCTTACTTGAGAGCGGTAGCAGGGGAGGACTATCGCCCGGTTAATCCCACGAGCTCGTCAGCAAAGTAGGGATCGAACGTGATCTCGCAATGAAACCATGCTCATTCTCGGTACGCAGACCTCCTCTAGCTATCCCTGCGTCGTGAATGTGTGAGTGTAAAACCTACAAGGATTCCCAGCGCCGCTGCGCCGATCAGCAGCGGCGTTTTGTCTTTCGGCTTTCTCCAGCCTCCGTCGATACCCCTCCGGCCACTTGGAGGATCAAAGAGGTTGCCTGATGATGCTTCGGCTATGGGGCTGCGATTTATCCCCCAGCGCGTCAGCCTTCCTGACAACAGAGGCAGGCCTGGTATCAGGTAGCTGGCCAAATGCGCGAGGCGCGCCGCAGCGCCAACCGTGGTGTGAGCACGAGGCAAGATTGCGCAGGCCACCATAGCCTTTGCCACCATCTCGGGATCGTATACGGGGCCTGGCGGTGTCAGCGTATGTCCGGTGTAGTTGCCACCGTCTCGGAAGCCAGGTGTGTCCATGACTGCTGGATAGATATCGCAGACATGGATGTTGGGATATTCAGTCAGCTCGCCTCGCAATGCCTCGGTCAGTCCACGTAAGCCGAATTTGCTCGCCGAATAAGCGGCGGCGTAGGGCTGGGCCACCCAGCTGCCCAGCGACAGCGTGTTGATCAGAATGCCGCTGCCCTGTGCCTTGAAGAAGGGAAGGGCGACGTAGGCACCTAGCAGGTAACCGATCAGGTCAGTCTGGATGACCTGCTCGTGCGCCTCCAACGGCGTTTCTTCGAAATTGCCGACCGCGCCGACCCCGGCATTGTTGACCCAGATATCGATCCGTCCATGTCCAAAGTCTGCGGCCTGAACGGCAAGCGCTTGAACTTGGTCGCTGTGGGTAACGTCGGTCGTGATCGCTATGGCATCCGTACCGCAATCGGTGCATTCATCCAGCACGTCGAACAACGCCTCTTCATCGCGTGCGGCGAGTACCAGGCGAGCACCTTTGCACGCAAAGGCATGCGCGGCGGCTCGGCCTATGCCGCTGGATGCGCCGGTGATGACCACGACCTTGCCGCGCAGAGGCCCTTTGAGCGGAGCGCCACGGACAGGCGCTTCTCGTTGCGCACCCGAGGCGCTGAGGTCAAGGGGGGCAACGGTTTCGCTGGCCTCGATCCGCGAGAGCTCAAGAGAGGTGCCATCGATCAGGGTCAACGTCAGCCCTTCCACCGTGCCTGCCTCCCGGTTTGGAAATACGGGCTCACCTTCGGCATCCAGGCTGTCGTAGATGAAGCGCGTACCTTCGAGCCAGCCCACGGCGGTGAGAAGTTCAGGGCCGAGATAATACTTCCCGTCTTGAAAGAAGCCTGGAAACTGATGAGCGCGCTCCACGTTTTCCACGCGATAGCGTTCGCCTGATTTCATGCCTGTCGCTTGATCGATCATGTTGAAACCCCTGTAAGTGGAGCTCGGAGATGTCAGCCTTTGCTGTGCTCGTCGGAAGTGGGCCCGGTACCTCGCTTGATACCGCGCGGGCCAGCAACGCCCCAGATACCCAGGCCAACCAGCGGTAGCGCGACGATCAGCAGGGCCCAGGCCGCTTTCACTGCATCTGACTTGTCGCTTCTGAATACGCTGACGATGGCCCATAGATCGATGAGCAAGAGGATTGCCGCCACGGCAATCCAGAAGTAGCTGGCGAGACCGTTCATGTGCTTGCCTCCTTACACGTAGTCAGGGCCCAAGGTGCCTGCTGCCGCGCCTGGCACGAGGATGACCTTGCGGCAGTTGTCCTGCTTCTGATCGAACATCTTGTAGCCCATGGCCGCTTCTTCGAGGGCCAGGCGGTGGGTGACGATCAGCTCTGGTTGCAGGCGACCTGCTTCGATGTGTTCAAGACGTTCAGGCAAGTATTTCTGCACATGGGTCTGGCCCATTTTGAAGGTGAGCCCCTTGTCGAAGGCATCGCCGAACATGAAGGCGTGGATGAAGCCGGCGTACACACCTGGAACGCTGACAATCCCACCGCGTCGCACCGCAGCAATGCTCTGGCGCAGCGCCTTGCCACTGCTGCCTTCGATCTTCAGCGCCGTCATTACCGTTTCGGCGGTGCTGCCTTTGGCCTCGAAACCGACCGCATCGATCACCGCATCGACGCCGCGCATGCCTGGCGTCTGGCGGATTATGCTGTCGGCGGGATCGTCGTCTTGCTCGAAATTGATCGGTATGACCCCATAGGCCTCTTGTGCGTAGGCCAGGCGATAATCGTTGTCGTCGACCATGAAGATGGTCTGAGCGCCGAGCATTCGCGCACAGGCGGCGCTCAGCAAGCCCACAGGCCCGGCACCATAAATCGCCAGCGATGAGCCCTGGCCAATCTCGGCATTGATGACCGCCTGCCAGGCGGTTGGCAGAATTTCCGAGAGGAACAGCACCTTGTCGTCGGCCAGCGTGGTGGGCACTTTGAACGGGCCGACGTTGCCCTTGGGCACCCTGACGTAGTCCGCTTGGCCGCCAGGGATACCGCCATAGAGATGGCTGTATCCGAACAAAGCGGCGCCCGGTGGAATGCCCTTTTTGTTGATGATCGAGCCACGACCTGTGTTGGTGGTTTCGCAGGCAGCAAACAGATCGTGCTGACAGAAGAAGCAGCTGCCGCACGCAATCACAAAGGGAATCACCACGCGGTCGCCGATCTGGAGATTGGTGACTGCATTCCCGGTGTCTTCGACGATGCCCATGAACTCATGGCCGAAGATATCGCCCGCTTCGGTTTCTGGAATTTTGCCTCGGTAAAGGTGCAGGTCAGAGCCGCAAATGGCTGTGGCGGTGACCCTGAGGATAATGTCGTCTTCTTGCTCGATGATCGGGTCAGGGACGTTATCGACCCTGACGTCGTGTGCTCCGTGGTAGGTCAGTGCTCTCATGAATGTCAGCTCCTGCAGCCGCGTAATTTCGTGATCGGTATGCAGGGGAAGCCATGGCGGACAGCAAAGTTCAGACCAACAAGGCAGGCGGTACTGATTCGCTGCCTATCCGAAAGTTGGCTGAACCAATCGGATCACATCGATATCAGAGCGATCCAAATGGAGCTGCTGGGACGAATCGGTGGCCATCCATCATAATCGGCTGTTCGCAAGGGCTAGCTGAGAGAATCCCAAGCTCGGGGGCTCCAACCGTTCCGCTTTAAAGCTAAAGGGGGCTGGCATGCGAATACGTGGTGATGTCTTCTGGAAGTGGGCTGCCCCCGCGCTTGCCCACCGCAGTTATGATGAAACGCTGGACGACGGAACCGCTATAGAAGTCCAGACGAGGTTGTCACGAACCGGAGCCACCCAGGTTTTTCTCGGGGTTTATGCCGCGAGTGGAATGCCCCTTCACGAAGAGGCGTTTGCTGCCATGCCGGGCGAATCGATGAATCGTGCGCTGGCTTGGGGGATAGGACGGGCCAAAAGCCTTGCCAATGAGCCAAATAGGAAAGCCATTAAGCGACCGCCATTCAGTACGATGGCGGAGTAGGCAAGCCCAGCCAAAGCCAGAAAATTTCTCCTCGTACCGATACTTTTCTTGGGACGGGCAAGTTTTCTGATCGATACTCATTAGTGCTGCTGCCTATCGAACATCAAGCTCCTTGGCTGATTCAGGCTATTCGTTAGCGGTGATTATTCCTTCTCGTCTTAGCAGATCTACGTTGGTTGGCTTGACTGAGGTTTTGGTGATTTCCTGGATCGAGAACCAGCGACACTCCACTATCTCGTGCGAAGGTCGAGGCATCATGCTGGCCGGAACGGCCATTCGGTACAGCCAGTGCTCTTCCGCTTGGAGCACGTGATGCCCCAAAAACTGAGCGTCAGTCAGTTCTAGGCACGTTTCTTCCCGTAGTTCACGACGTGCCGCTTCAAGCTGCGTTTCGCCAGGATCGATTTTGCCGCCAGGGAGTGACCACTGAGGTGCCTCCTTGCGTACAAGCAATACCTTTCCTGCCTGCAGGCAGATGACGGTGGAATGAAGCTCTCTCGACTGATTCATCAGTTGTCCTCCCTTTGACGGAAGGCCGTCTTGTTGAGGCGGAGTTCACTTCATGTGTCAAAAGGTAGGAACGCGATCTCAGCGTCCAGTTGGGCTAGCTG
>NZ_BCBJ01000134.1:0-18123 GCF_001320605.1 Pseudomonas sp. NBRC 111133
AAGTTTCCGGCCGGGATTTCCAGATTATTTCAGACGTGCTGACCACCGTTGACATGAATCTCCGAACCGTTGATGTACGACGCGCCTCGGGTGCAGAGGAAATGCACCAGGGATGCGACTTCTTCCGGCTTGCCCAAGCGGTGCATGGGGATCTGCTGATCGACGATCAGTTCGGTCCCGGCAGACAGGATCGACGTCTCGATCTCACCCGGTGCAATCGCATTGACCCGCACACCGTGTGGCCCGAAATCATGGGCCATTTCCCGCGTCAGTGCGGCCAGTGCAGCTTTCGAGCAGGCGTAGGCGACCCCGGCAAACGGGTGCACCCTGGAACCTGCAATCGAGGTGACGTTGATCACCGAGCCTTGCGCCGCCTTGAGCTCATCGAACAGCCCTTGGGCCAGTAACGCCGTGGAAAACAGGTTGACGTTGAACACGCTGAGCCAGGTGGCGTAATCGGATTCCAGCACGCCCAATCGTGCGCCGGCTTCGCCTTTGGGTGAAATGCCGGCGTTGTTCACCAGGGCATCGAGGCGTCCGCCGAGTTTCTCCCGGATCAATGGCAGGCTGCGGCGCACTTCGTCGATGTCTTCCAGGTCCAGGTGGATGTGGTTCAACTCGCCTTCAGCCCAGGGGCAGCCTTCGGTCCAGTTCTGTCGCGAGGCCGTAAACACGCGCCAGCCCGCAGCGTTGAAGTGCTTCACCGTGGCATGGCCGATGCCACGGCTCGCACCGGTGAGGAGGAGGGTTCGTTGCTCGGTCATGCAGGCGCTCCTGAGGAAGGGGTGGAGTGGTGAGACTATACCAGTAAAAATTATGATGCATCATATTCTAAATATGTTACTAATGAGCTGCGCCTCGGAATCATCGCCGTGCGCCGGCCACCAGGTGCAAGACACCCGGCGCTGACCGAAATATTGCTGCCAAAAACAAAAAAACCACCTGCCATCCCTTAGCTGCCGCTCACGCACGTAGCGAATTCGGAGAGACGCATGAACAGCAAAATCGCAACTGTACTGATGCTTGGAATGATTGCCGGCCCTTTGAGCGCCGCTGAAAAACTGACCGTGGTGTCCTTCGGCGGCAACAACCGCCAGGCCCAGGAAAAAGCCTTCTACAAACCCTTCACCTCGGAAAAGAAAGTGGCGATCACGGCCGATGACTACAACGGCGAAATGGCCAAGATCCGGGTCATGGCCGACACCGGGAAAACCAGCTGGGACGTGGTCGAGGTCGAATCCCCCGAGCTGTTGCGCGGTTGTAGCGAAGGCCTGTTCGAGCCATTGGACTGGTCGCGCATCGGCAAGAAAGAAGATTTCATCCCGGCCGCCGTCAGCGATTGCGGGGTGGGTATCTTCATCTGGTCTACCGTTCTGACATACGACCCGAAAAAACTCGCCAGCGCGCCACAGGGCTGGGCGGATTTCTGGGACGTGAAGAAATACCCCGGCAAGCGCGGCCTGCGCCGTGGCGCCAAGTTCACCCTGGAGTTCGCCCTGTTGGCCGATGGCGTGGCCAAGGAAGATGTCTACACCTTGCTCGGCACCGAGGAGGGCGTGCAGCGGGCCTTCCGCAAACTGGATCAGATCAAGCCCGACATCCAGTGGTGGGAATCCGGCGCGCAGCCGTTGCAATGGCTGGCGGCAGGCGACGTGGTGATGACTTCGGCCTATAACGGGCGTGTCACCTCGGCGCAGGCGGAGGGACAATCGTTTGAAATGCAGTGGAATGGCAGCCTGTACGACCTGGATCACTGGGCCATCGTCAAAGGCTCGCCGAAGAAGGCCCTGGCGGAAAACTTCATCGCGTTTGCCAGTGCACCGGTTCAGCAGAAGCACTTTGTCGAGGCCATTCCTTATGGGCCAAGCAACACCAAAACCGTGGCACTGGTCGATGAGGCGGTGGGCAGCAAACTGCCGACTTCACCGGATAACCTGAAGAACGCCCGGGCCACGGATGCCGAGTTCTGGATCGACCACGGCGAAGACCTGGAAGAGCGTTTCATCGCTTGGGCCAACAAGTAATGCAAGGGGCCTGCGCGAGCAGGCCACATCACCGAAGCGAGGAGTCATGAACAATGCCGCTTGAGAAAGTATCGGCGCAACCCTGTCTGCTGGAGGCGGCCCCTGCCCGTGTCAGTGACGGGCAGGTCCTTGGGGTCCCTGCGCAGCACTACGCGATCAGCGGAAAACTCGAGCAACTGGGCGGCGAGCGCGACCTCAATTTCCGGGTCATGCTCGCGGACGGTACGTCGCGTCTGTTCAAGTTGTCGCATCCATTGGAAAACCCGCAGGTCGTGGACTTCCATAACCAGGCCATGCTCCAGATCGAGCGTAACGATCCGGCGTTGCCGGTGCAGCGTGTCTTTGCATCACTCGGCGGGCGATTCGTGGAGCCGGTCGAAATCGAAGGCCAGCGCATGTTGGTCCGTCTCCTGTCCTTCGTTGACGGCTTGCCGCTGCACCGCGTCGCCCACACATCGGTGAATTTCAGGCAGAACCTGGGCCAAGCGCTCGCCCGGTTCGACCTGGCCCTGGACGGCTTCAGCCATCCCGCTGCCGGGCACGTCCTGCTGTGGGACATGCAACACGCCCAGCGCCTCAGGCCCCGGCTGAAACACATCGAGCCGGGCGTTCGTCGCGACCGGATCGAACACAGCCTGGACCGCTTCGAATCCCAGGTACTGGGCAAGTGCGCCACGCTGCGCCACCAGGTGATCCATAACGACATGAACCCGCACAACATCATCGTCGATCCGGATCAGCCCGATGTGTTGCGCAACATCCTGGATTTTGGCGACATGGTCCACGCGCCGTTGGTCAACGAGGTCGCGGTCGCGGCATCGTACCAATTGGGGGTGGCGGGCGACGTCCTGGCCCCGGCGCTGGACATGATCCGCGCCTATCACCAGGTCAATCCCCTCACCGGCGAAGAATTGCAACTGCTGCCGGTGCTGATCTCCACACGCCTGGCGTTGTCGTTGTGCATCAATTATTGGCGGGCCGACCTGCACCCGGACAATCGCGAGTACATCCTGCGCAACTCATACCGCGCCCAGGATGCCCTGGCGGGATTGTCCGCAATGGCACCCGCCGAGATCCACGACAGAATCCTTGCCGCTTGCACCCAGGAGGTTGGCGCATGAGCATGATCAACGGTTTCACTTCTGAAGATGCCGATCGCCTGTCAGACAAGGAAAAACGCCTTGTCGAACGCCGGGCACGGTTGCTCGGCCCGGCCTATCGACTGTTCTACGAACACCCCTTGCACACGGTGCGCGGCGAGGGCGTGTGGCTGTACGACGAACAAGGCCGGCGGTATCTGGATGCCTACAATAACGTGGCGTCGGTGGGGCATTGTCATCCCCGGGTGGTCGAGGCGATCAGCCGGCAGGCCGGGCAACTCAACACCCACACTCGCTACTTGCAGGAGGGCATGCTCGATTACGCCGAGCAACTGCTGGGCACCTTTCCCGAGTACCTCGAGCGGGTCATGTTTACGTGCACCGGCAGCGAGGCCAACGATCTGGCGTTGCGCATCGCCAAACAGTTTACCGGCGGCACCGGCGTGATCATCACCCGCTTCGCGTATCATGGCGTCACGGGTGATATCGCCGAGCTTTCTCCGTCGCTCGGCCCGAGCATGGTTCTGCCACCCCACGTGCGCACCGTTCGCGCCCCCGATGCTTATCGGCTGGGTGCGGATCAAGTGGCCTCGACCTTCGTGGCTGACGTCCGTGCGGCCATCGATGACCTGCGCAAACACGGCATTCGTCCGGCGGCGATCCTGCTCGACGGCATTTTCGCCAGCGATGGCGTCTTTGCGGGCCCAACCGGCTGCATCGCCGAAGGGATCGCATTGGCCCAGGCCGAAGGCCTGTTGTACATCGCCGATGAAGTCCAGTCCGGCTTCGCCCGCACTGGCCTGAACATGTGGGGTTTCCAGCGGCACGACGTGCGCCCCGACCTCCTGACCCTGGGCAAGCCGATGGGCAACGGCCACCCCATCGCCGGCCTGGTCGGTCGAGCGCAAGTGGTCGATCACTTTGGCCAGAACATGCGCTACTTCAACACCTTTGGCGGCAACCCGGTGTCCTGCGCAGCGGGGCAGGCCGTGCTGGACGTCATCCGTGACGAACAGTTGCAGCAGCGCTCGCACACCCTGGGTGAATGTCTGTTGACGGGGTTGCGGGAGCTGGCCGAGCGTTACCCGATCATCGGCGATGTGCGCGGTGCCGGGATGTTCCTGGGGGTCGAGCTGGTGACCGATCGCGCCACAAAAGCGCCTGCCGCCACGCAGACCCGTCAGGTGGTCAACGCGATGCGCGAGCAGGGCGTATTGATCAGTGCTGCCGGGCCGCTGGAAAACGTGCTGAAGATTCGCCCGCTGCTGGCCTTCGAACAGGAGCATGCGCACTTGCTACTGGAAGCGGTCGGCACGGCGCTGGAAGGGCTGCAGCCGTAGCGGTTCAGACGATATCGTCGATCAGGATATGGTGCTGCCCACGGCTGCAGCGTTCGATGCGCGCCTCGACCTTGTACACCGCGCGCAGCATCTGCTCGTTGATCACTTCATGGCTCGGGCCGCTGCCCTGAGCGGTGCCATCGGCGATGACCAGCACCTGATCGGCGAAGCGCAAGGCCTGGTTCAGGTCATGGATGGCGATGAACACGATGACTTCGCGCTTTCGCGCCAGGTCGCGCATGAAGTTCAGCACCTGGACCTGGCGGTGCATGTCGAGGGCGCTGGTGGGCTCGTCCATCAGCAGGATCTGCGGTTCGCGCACCAGCGTCTGGGCGATTGAGACCAGTTGTTGCTGGCCGCCGCTGAGTTCACCCAGGTTGCGGAATGACAGCGGCGTAATGCCCAGGGCGTCGAGGATCTCATCGACCAGTTTCAGGGGTCGTCTCAGAAAACGGAAAATAAAGCACGCTAAGCGTGCGTGGAGGCTGGCACCCAGCGGTACAGCGTCGGAATGGACACGCCGAGGTTCTTGGCCACGTCCTTGGGCGGCACCCCGCTGGCCAGCAGCTTCTTGGCCGACTCGATCTTGCTGTCGGTCATCTTCGGCTTGCGGCCGCCTTTGCGGCCGAGCTGCTTGGCGACTTCCAGCCCGGCGCGGGTGCGCTCGACGGTCAGCTCGCGCTCCATTTCGGCAAGGCTCGCCATGACGTGGAAGAAGAACCGCCCGGATGGTGTGCCGGTGTCGATGGAGTCGGTGAGGCTCCTGAACTGGACACCGTGCTTGTGCAGATCGCCGACCAGATCGACCAGTTGCTTGACCGACCGGCCCAGCCGGTCGAGCTTCCAGACGACCAAAGTATCGCCTTCGCGCAGCATTTCGAGCGTCTTGGCCAAGCCAGGCCGGTCTGCCCGCGTGCCACTCACCTTGTCCTCGAAGACCTTTTTACATCCGGCCTTGCTCAAGGCTTCGCGTTGCAGCTCCAGGTTCTGATCCTGCGTCGAGACGCGCGCATAGCCAATCAACATGGCTTGTCTCGCGCCCGGTCGATGCGTTCCTGCATCGCCTGCATCACTTCTTCGTGGGTGTACGATCTGGCGTTGGCGTCGGTGGCTTGCCGCAGGGCTTCCTCAACCTCGCGCGTCATCCGCTCGTAATCCTCCGGCCACAGCGCTTGCTCCATGCGCAGCGACGCCTGACCCAGCAGGTGCAGCAGGCTGAACAGCCGCATGTCGTTGGTGGCGACGATGCGCTCCCGAATCTGCTCCTGAATAGCTTCGCTAGCCCGATGCGCTTGTGGTGTGGCAGTCCCCTCGTAGTCAGCGGGGAATTCCGCTTCCTCGGCAATCCTTGCCCAGGCGCTGGCCAGCGCCTCGATGGTTGACGTGCTCATTTCCGCCGCTCCTGTGCTCTTTGGCGAATCAACCGGCCAAGGGGCCTCGACGCGAAAACCAGCAGCATCACGCCTATCGGATACCAGGTCGAGAAGACCACCAAGGCATCGAAGGCTGGCCGTCCGGTGTTGGTAGGCAGTACGGCGGTCACAGCCATCAACCCGCCGACCGTCCAGATGATGCGCCACACGTAGGGCATCACGCGGGGCACGTAGCCGTCATCGAAAGCGGTCTGGTAGTAGCGGCGCAGGCCGCGCTCGGCAAGCGCCTGGCGCTGCCGCTCCGACAGCGCATCCGTCCGGCCATACCAGCGCCGGAATGGTGGACAGCGCAGCAGCAAAGGGGTGAAGAGGATCATCACCGCCACGATCGCGACACCCCACGCCATGACGGCGCCGGCATCGGGCCGCTTGGCGTTCTCGATCACGGGCGCGAAGACGCCCGGAGCACCGATCATCCAGAACAGCGCAATGTGCTGATGGAAGGAGAGCTTCATTTGCTCATCCACTTGCGCAGCAGGCGCTTTTTCAGGGAGGCGCGTTCTTGCGGGTTGCGTCCCTTGTGATTGGCGATGCGATCCGCCGTGGCGGCCTGGCGCTTGACGGGCCAGTAGGAGCGGCCATCCTTGCCCATCGACCAGACGCTGCTGGCCTGGTTTTCCAGCAGGGGCAGATGGGCGCTCAGGGCTTCGGGCGACGCGCTGGTCAGCGCCGTGCGCTCACGGGTGCGCCAGCGCTGATGCCAGAGCTTCTTGTCCTCGCGCTCGCTGCCGCAGGTCGTGTGCCCGACGATGGGTGTTTTGCGGCGGCTGCGGCTCATAACGTAGTGGTCTCCAAGAACATTCAGGACTGATCCCAGGCGTCGATGGTCAAGACCTGATCGGCAGGACAGGCGGCTACGCGGTCGGGAACTGGATGGTGTTCAGTCTCATGCCGACCCCATTCGATTGATCGCGTCGCTTGCGGCACGCTGCGACGCAAGGAGGTTTGCGACCTGGTTTAGCAGCCGTGTCCGCTGCATGTCTGTTACCTATCTCCCCGACCGCTCATTGGACCAACTCCAGAGATTGGGCTCTATCGCTCAGCCAATACGAAACCGGCATTGGCTGATGCCACAACCGAGACGAACACAAATGGCTCGGTACCTGTATTTCGCGCCCCGTGCACTTGGCCCGGTCTTGCCACGGCTATCTCACCTTCCCTGAGGGCACGAACAATCCCATTGCCCTGAAAGTAATCAGCCATTCCCGACAAAACAGTCCACGTGTCTTGGCCGTGAGGATGAATGTGAGCCGCAATTTCCTGCCCGGGATGGACATGCCAAACCACGATAATTGAGTCTCGGGTTTCAAGCACAACGGAACGAATAGGCTCGCCTTCGGACGGCTGAACATACTCGGCTACAGAAAATATTCTCGATTCAACAGTCATCGGAGATCCCTCTTTCACAGTGCCCCCAGACAGGCTGGATATGAGTTCTAACTCGAATTTGAACGGGAGGCTGGTCGTGCGGTCGTGCAGTTGCCGATGAGCGTGTCGGCTGCTGCCTCCTTGCCCACCAGCGAACTCACGTCCGTTGCGGCCATCCAGAAGGTCTTGCCCGAGCGCGGCTCATAGGTCGCGGGATCGAACACGCCAGAGGGGCCGAACATCGGCGGCTTGATTGGTCATGGCTCCATGCCTTTGTCGTTACGGTCTTCATCGTCGGCATCCTGACGCACGGCGGGCAATTGCTGGAGCAACGCCGGCAGCCATTCCTGTACCGTCTCCCACACCACATCGAGGTTGATGTCGAAATAGCCGTGAGCCATGCGATTACGCATATTGCGCATGCTGCGCCACGGCACGTCGGCATGCGCCTGGGTGAACTCGACGTAGCCATCCATCACCTTTGTGGCCGCCTCGCCGATGACGATCAGGCTCATGATGACGGCCTGCTGGGTGCGCTTGTCGGCCAAGAAGTCGTCCTTGGCCATCCCTTCCACGAAGCTGCGCGCATCGGTTGCGGCCTGCTGAATGTGGTCGAGGTAATCGGGCAGGCGGTTCTCGCTCATATCGGTTGCGCCTCCGCGAGCACCTTGGCCCGGAACTTCGGCGGCAGGTCGCCGGGAGTCAGCAGATCGACGTCAACGCCGAGCAGCGATTTCAGTTCTTCTTCCAAATCGCCCAAGTCCAACAACGTGGCACCGGGCAGCGCATCGACCAACAGGTCGAGGTCGCTGCCATCCCGGTCGGTGCCATGCAGCACCGAGCCGAAGACGCGCGGGTTCGCGGCGCGAAAGCGGCCTACCGCTTCACGCACTGCGCTTCGCTTCATGTCAAGCACAACAGACGGTCGCATGGGCATCCTTTCTTATCGAAACTCGTTGAGATGATATGCAATCAAGAATAGAATTTCAAGAACTATTTTCGAGAATCGCAATGCCTTGATTCCCGTGCCGCGTGTCACTTTCAGAAGGCGACAGCACGAAATATCAAAAGTCGACCGCACGGTCTTTTCTGACGTTGGAGTCGCCTCAGAAAACGGAAAATAAAGCACGCTAAGGCGTAGTTCCCTCGGGCTACACCGCGTCCGCACTGCGCGGTTCTTTCTTCCCTTGCAGTGACGCAATCAGCGGGCAGGAAACGTTCCCCTTCCGCGCATGGCAGGCGCACACCAAATCAGACAGCACGGCCTCCATGCGCGCCAGGTCAGCCATCCTCTCGCGCACGTCCTTGAGCTTGTGCTCGGCCAGGCTGCTGGCTTCCTCGCAATGGGTGCCATCCTCCAGCCGCAGCAGCTCGGCGATCTCATCCAGGCTGAAGCCCAACCGCTGGGCTGATTTCACGAAGCGCACCCGCGTTACATCCGTCTCGCCATAGCGGCGAATGCTGCCGTAAGGCTTGTCCGGTTCCGGGAGCAAGCCCTTGCGCTGATAGAACCGGATGGTCTCCACATTGACCCCGGCCGTCCTGGCGAAAACGCCAATGGTCAGGTTCTCCAAATTGTTTTCCATATCGCTTGACTCCGTACATAACTACGGAAGTAAGCTTAAGCTATCCAATTCAGATTCGAAAGGACAAACGTATGTCTGAACCTCAAAACGGGCGCGGCGCGCTCTTCACTGGCGGGCTGGCCGCCATCCTCGCCTCGGCTTGCTGCCTCGGGCCGCTGGTTCTGATCGCCTTGGGGTTCAGCGGCGCTTGGATCGGCAACTTGACGGTGTTGGAACCCTATCGCCCCATCTTTATCGGCGTGGCGCTGGTGGCGTTGTTCTTCGCCTGGCGGCGCATCTACCGGCCGTCAGCCGCCTGCAAACCGGGTGAGGTTTGCGCGATTCCCCAAGTGCGAGCTACTTACAAGCTCATTTTCTGGGGCGTGGCCGTGCTGGTTTTGGTCGCGCTCGGATTTCCCTACGTCGTGCCATTTTTCTATTGATCACAGGAGTTCACCATGAAAAAGCTGCTTTCCGCCCTTGCCCTCGCTGCCGTTGTTGCCCCCGTGTGGGCCGCCACCCAGACCGTTACGCTGTCCGTACCGGGCATGACCTGCTCGGCCTGTCCGATCACTGTCAAGAAGGCGATTTCCAAGGTCGATGGCGTCAGTAAAGTTGACGTGACCTTCGAGACGCGCGAAGCGGTGGTCACCTTCGATGATGCCAAGACCAGCGTGCAGAAACTGACCAAGGCTACCGAGGATGCGGGCTACCCATCATCAGTCAAGAACTGATCATGAAAGACCCGAAGACACTGCTGCGGGTCAGCATCATTGGCACAACCCTCGTGGCGCTGTGTTGCTTCACCCCTGTTCTGGTCATTTTGCTCGGTGTGGTCGGCTTGTCCGCGCTGACCGGCTATCTGGACTATGTGCTGCTGCCTGCGCTGGCGATTTTCATCGGCTTGACCATCTACGCCATCCAACGAAAACGCCAAGCCGATGCCTGCTGCACCCCGAAATTCAATGGAGTAAAAAAATGACCGAAATCACCGTGAATGGCATGACCTGCACATCCTGCGCCACCCATGTCAAAGATGCTTTGGAAAAGATTCCCGGCGTGAATGCCGCTGTGGTGTCCTATCCAGAAAGCCGCGCGCAAGTCATGGCAGACACCGCCGTGAGCCACAACCAACTGCTGGCCGCCATCGCCGCATTGGGTTATCAAGGCTCGATCCGGGTTGGTGATTTCAAAGATGAACCAAAAATCCGTGATGCACTTGAGGGCGCCGGTTTGCATATCGCCATCATTGGCAGCGGCGGGGCCGCGATGGCGGCGGCGCTGAAGGCCGTCGAGCAAGGCGCGACGGTCACGCTGATCGAACGCGGCACCATCGGCGGCACCTGCGTCAATATCGGCTGTGTGCCGTCCAAGATCATGATCCGCGCTGCCCATATTGCCCATCTGCGCCGGGAAAGTCCGTTCGACGGCGGTATTGCGGCAACTGTGCCTGCGATTGACCGCAGCAAACTGCTGGCCCAGCAGCAGGCCCGTGTCGATGAACTGCGGCACGCCAAATACGAAGGCATCCTGGACGGCAATCCAGCCATCACCGTTTTGCACGGTGAAGCGCGTTTCAAGGACGACCAGAGCCTGGTCGTCCGTTTGAACGAGGGTGGCGAGCGCGAGGTAACGTTCGACCGCTGCCTGGTCGCCACCGGTGCCAGTCCGGCCGTGCCGCCGATTCCGGGCCTGAAAGAGTCACCCTACTGGACTTCCACCGAAGCGCTTGTCAGCGACACCATTCCCGCACGCCTGGCCGTGATCGGTTCGTCGGTGGTGGCGTTGGAACTGGCGCAAGCCTTTGCCCGGCTCGGCAGCCAGGTCACGATCCTGGCACGCAGCACCTTGTTCTTCCGGGAAGACCCGGCCATCGGCGAGGCCGTGACAGCCGCTTTCCGCGCCGAGGGCATCGAGGTGCTGGAGCACACGCAAGCCAGCCAGGTCGCCCATGTGAACGGCGAATTCGTGCTGACCACCGGACACGGTGAATTGCGCGCTGACAAGTTGCTGGTTGCCACCGGTCGGGCACCGAATACGCGCAGCCTCGCGCTGGACGCGGCGGGGGTCACTGTCAATGCGCAAGGGGCCATCGTTATCGACCAAGGCATGCGCACGAGCAACCCGAACATCTACGCGGCCGGCGACTGCACCGACCAGCCGCAGTTCGTCTACGTGGCAGCGGCCGCCGGCACCCGTGCCGCGATCAACATGACCGGCGGCGACGCAGCCCTCAATCTGACCGCGATGCCGGCAGTGGTGTTCACCGACCCGCAAGTCGCCACCGTGGGCTACAGCGAGGCGGAAGCGCACCACGATGGCATCGAGACCGACAGTCGCACGCTGACACTCGACAACGTTCCGCGAGCGCTTGCCAACTTCGACACACGCGGCTTCATCAAGCTGGTCATCGAGGAAGGTAGCGGACGGCTCATCGGCGTGCAGGCGGTGGCCCCGGAAGCGGGCGAACTGATCCAGACGGCGGTGCTCGCCATCCGCAACCGCATGACGGTGCAGGAACTGGCCGACCAGTTGTTCCCCTACCTGACAATGGTCGAGGGGTTGAAGCTTGCGGCGCAGACCTTCAACAAGGACGTGAAGCAGCTTTCCTGCTGCGCTGGATAAAAAAAGGAGGTTTTCAATGAGCGCCTACACCGTGTCCCGGCTGGCCCTTGATGCCGGGGTGAGCGTGCATATCGTGCGCGACTACCTGCTGCGCGGATTGCTGCGTCCGGTGGCGTGCACCCCGGGCGGCTATGGCCTGTTCGATGATGCCGCCTTGCAACGGCTGTGCTTCGTGCGGGCGGCCTTCGAGGCGGGCATCGGCCTGGACGCGCTGGCGCGGCTGTGCCGGGCGCTGGATGCTGCGGACGGCGATGAAGCGGCCGCGCAGCTTGCCGTTCTGCGCCAGTTCGTCGAGCGTCGGCGCGAAGCGTTGGCCGATCTGGAGGTGCAGTTGGCCACCATGCCGACCGAGCCGGCACAGCACGCGGAGAGTCTGCCATGAACAGCCCCGAGCGCTTGCCGTCCGAGACGCACAAACCGATCACCGGCTACCTGTGGGGCGCGCTGGCCGTGCTCACCTGTCCCTGCCATTTGCCGATTCTCGCCATTGTGCTGGCCGGCACGACGGCCGGCGCGTTCATCGGAGAGTACTGGGGTATCGCAGCCCTCACGCTGACCGGTTTGTTCGTCCTGTCTGTGACACGACTGCTGCGGGCCTTCAAAGATCGATCATGAGCGCTTCCCATTGAGACAAACCACGCTGTCGCTACGTTGCCTCATGCCGGCATCAAATTCGGCTGAGTAGCTTCTCGCCATCTGGACGTAGCTCACCCTTGGGTGAAACATGCCGATACAGGGTCTGCCGCGTGACGCCAAGTTCCTGGCACAGGTCGCCGACCTTGGTCTCTGGCTGACCCATTGCCGCCATCGCCAGCCGCAGCTTGGCGGCGGTCATCTTGAACGGCCGGCCGCCTTTCCGCCCGCGCGCGCGGGCCGAGGCTAGGCCGGCAATCGTGCGCTCCGCGATCAACTCGCGCTCGAACTCGGCCAGGGCGGCGAAGATGCCAAAGACCAGCTTGCCGGCGGCGGTCGTGGTGTCGATGGCCGCGCCGTGCCCGGTTAATACCTTCAAGCCGATGCCGCGCCCAGTCAGGTCGTGCACGGTGTTGATGAGATGTCGCAGGTCGCGTCCGAGCCGATCCAGTTTCCACACGACCAGTGTGTCGCCAGTTCGCAACGCCTTCAGGCAGCTCGTCAAGCCGGGCCGATCCTCGCGCATGCCGGATGCCTGGTCCTCGTAAAGATGTACTGGATCGACCCCGGCGGCAATCAGCGCGTCGCGCTGCAAATCGGTAGCCTGGGAGCCGTCCGCCTTCGATACCCGCATGTAGCCTATCAGCATGTCGTACCTGTCACATATACGTTCGATTATGTGACAGTGTGAGCCAGAAAGTTCTCGCCGTCAAAAACTGTCACTTAACCCGTCATTTAGTCTAAGACCTGCAAACGGCCATTCAGGCTCGTAATGTGACAAAAACTCCGGCGGGATGCCCTCCTTGGTGAACGTGGCGCGCAAACGTTCCAGGGATTCGGGGTCGCGTCGCCCGTAGGACGCCAGTGTGAACAGCAAGCGGGCCGTCTCCGGGTTGTGTCGCGCTTCAATGATGGCCTCATCGATGGCCTGGGCTGCTCGTTGCCAGTGGTTGATGGGTTCCGGCTTCGGCACCTTCGCCGGCAGGCCGTTGGTGAAACCAGTGTGCGGCTCCGTCTGAAACAGCGCGGCCTGTTCCCCGCGCGGGATCAGCGCCTTTGACTCGATCAGCGTGATGGCGGTGGCCGCCGCCTCCAGCATCTGCCACTGCACCGCCGGGGCCAGAATCTCGTAGGGACGCCACAGACTCTGCCCGGCGCGCAGCGGATGGCCGCAGCGCTCCCAGACATGGCGGATGCTCGCCGAGCAACTGCCGCAGTGCGAGAGCGGCGTGTTCAGCTCATCAAGCAGGGTGCGCAGCAGCCGGAACCACAAGCCGGCGTGGACACGCCGACGCGGCAGCTCCACAAAACCCGTCGTCAGCGCCTGCCAGGTGCGCCGGTCCATGCAGGCGATTGCGTCATCGGCAGGGCGCGGCGCAGCATCGGCGATTTCCCACTGAAGATACCGGCCGTGCATGCCCCAGTAGGACTCCAGCCAGCAGCCATGCTGCGGGCAGCTCAGCATCAAGGGGAGCTGCCAGACGAGTAGCACAGCTTGATTCGTTGGATCGTTCAGACACTGCGGACACGCCCGGCGAATCGTCTGGCTCGGTAGCCAGGCACGCCAGCGAGTGATGGACCGCACCTTGCGGGTGCGCTTGGGCAGGAGCACCGCGCATTGGAATGTATAGGTTTCCAAGGCTGCTGGTACCGAATCGTCGAGACTGTCGAGCAGCCACGGCACCCAGCCTGCAAGACTCATGCTGCGCAACCGCTCCAGCTCGACGCCACTGCGCTGGCAGAGCGCCGTCAGCAACGACAAGGATGGTGCGGTATCCAGGTCATCAAGTTGGCTGTGACCAAGATCGTGGGCCAGCAGCTCGTGCACGTCCATCTGGTAGCAGGCGGCGACCCGGTTGAGCCATGAGGACAGGGCTTCGCCTTCCTTGGGTGCCGGATGCAGCGGCCAGCGCGGCGCGGACTTCACATCAGTTCCCGCTCGAACTGTCGCCGCCGCTCACTGGGGCCGATGTAGTCGGCCATGCTGAGCGTGCGGTGGTTGATCGCTTCCTCGCCACTCTCCACGGCGGCGACGGCCGCCGCCACCAGCAGATGTGCAAGCTCGCCGATGGTGCCTTCGCTCCGGGTGAGCAGGTAGCGGGCCATGTCCAGCGTGGCAATCGGGGATGGCCGCCGTAGCGGGAGTGACGCCGCGAAGCTGGCCAGCAGCGAGCAGCAGTCCTCATTGGCCTCCCACGGCGGCAGCAGCATCGGCTCGAAGCGGTTTTCCAACTGATCGTCCGAACGGATGGCCAGGTACGCCTCGCGCGTGCCGACCCCGACCAGGGGGATACGCAGCTCGTTGCCGAGGAAGCGCAGCAGGTTGAGGAACTCGCGCCGGTTAACGCTGTTGCCAGCCAGTACATTGTGCAGTTCGTCGATCACCAGCATGCGCACGCCGACCTTGCGCAGCAGGGCCAGCGCCAGTTGCTCCATTTCCGGCAGCCGTGGGCGCGGGCGCAGCGGCGCGCCCATCGCAGCCAGCAGCGCGACATAGAAGCGGATCACCGATGGCTCTGACGGCATCTGCACGACCAGCACCGGGATATGTTCTTGGTCAGCGTCGGTGCCGACCGGGTGCGCCCGCCGGAATTTCTCGACGATCATCGACTTGCCGTTGTTGGTGGGGCCGACCAGCAGCAGGTTTGGCATGCGTTGCTTGTTCGGCCACGCATACAGAGTTTCCAGCCGGTTCAGCGCCTCGACCGCGCGCGGGTAGCCGATCCAGCGGTCGGCGCGAATGCGCTGGATGCGCTCGTCTGCCGGCAGCCTGGCCAAACCCTGTGCCGCTGGCAGCAGGTGGGACAGGTCAATGACGGGATATTCGTCCACGGCTACCACTCCTCGATCTGATCGAACGGTTTGGCCGGCGGCAGGTTGTCTGCCTGCGGGTCAGCCATGTCCACATCCGGCGGTATGGGCTTGGCCGGTGGCTCCGACGTCTTGAGGTGCTGGCGGCGATCAGCGTCGCGCCGCGCCTTGCGCGTGGCCTTCTGGGCGGTGGTCACGATCTCGCGCATCTGCCCGATCATGCGGAACAGCGCCGACTCGTCCACCTGCTCGCGCCCGAGCTGACGCAATTTGGCCAGCGCCTGGCGTTGTTCCCAGAGGGTGACGGCCGGATGGGACAAGGTGCGGTAGTGGATCTCCAGATAGTGCTGACCTTCCGGTTCCAGTACCCAGATGCGGCTGATGTCGCGCGGATCGCGCCGGATCAGGAAGGCGGGCAAGCGCTCGCGCCGGGCAATCCACGGCTTGAGGGCGTCGGCGTAGTAGTGGATGTGGTCGATGACAAAGCCGGTGCGGGTCAGGGTGCGGCGGATCACCGGCAGGAAATCGACCAAAAACGCGGTGGGGCGGGTAACGACGGCCGGGACGCCAACGCGCTCCACGGCCTCGGCCCAGCGCGCGGCCGGCGGCTGGAGCAGGCCGTTGTGCACGGAGCCGTGATAGGTGCCTACCGCCAACGCGAGCCAGCGCTCCAGCTCGCGCAGCGTCAGGGTGGCCATCTTCTCGGAATCGTACTCGCCGCGCTGGCCGGGATTGGAGAAGGTCGTCCCCGGTAATTCGTCGTGGATCATCTGCATCGCCGTGCCGATGATCCGTTCCACGATGCCGCCGTAGTGCGGCTGGCCTGGTGGGCGATAGTCCAGCCGGATGCCATGCTGTTCGCAGCCACGGCGCAGCGCTTCGCTTTTGAACTCGGCCGCGTTGTCCAGATAGAGCAGCCTGGGCTTGCCGCTCATCGGCCAGTCCATTTCCACATTCAGCCCTTCCAGCCAGGGCCGCTTGTCGCAGGCGGCATGCGCGAGGCATAGGCCGACCGAGACGGCGGACGGCGCTTCCAGCGTGACCACCATGCCGAGTACGCAGCGCGTGAACACGTCGATGGCGAGGGTCAAATATGGGCGGCCAATCGGTTGCCGGTCGCGCTCGTCGACCACGATCAGGTCGATGACGGTGTGGTCGATCTGCACCTGTTCCAGCGGCATGGTGACTTCGGGCGGAATGCCACCCGCGCCTTGCAAGGGACGGGCAGCGTCCTGCCCGCCCCGGCTGCGGGCTATTTTCGCCGGGTGTAGTCCGGCAATCCGCTGGGCCACGGTGTTGCGCGCCGGCACCGGCAGCTTCTGGGTTTTGCACGCCTGCGCGACTTCGCGGTGGAACGCCGCCAGGCTGCGTTTCTGCTTGGTCAGGAAGCGCTTTTGCAGCAGCTCGCGGATGATGCGCTCGACCGGTTCCGGCAAGCGCCCCTTGCCTTTGCCGCCGCCGGATCGGCCGGGCGTCAGGTCTGTTACCAGGCCAGTACCCTGCCGGGCGCGACGGATCAGGACATATACCTGTCGCCGGGACAGGCCCAGCGCTTGGGCTGCCTCATCGGCGGCTTCATGCCCGACCACCTCAAGCGCTGCCAGTGGCCCGATGATTTCCGTCCGGTGCCGGGCTTGCGCCCATGCCTCGTCGGGCAGGGTGGCCACGCCTTGCGCGGCAATCGGTGGAGTGTCTGATGTCATGCCCAAACCTCGCTTTGGTGCACACGAGTATTGAGCATAGTCGAGATTGGTGCAGACGACTCCTGATATTGGGCTGTCAGGAGCCGTATGCACACCAGGCGTTACATCCAGTCAGATGGTGCGGTCGTCTTCTGAAAACGACAGGCGCAGCGTGGCCATTCCTGACATCCAGTTAGGGTATAGCCTAGATTGACATGCGCGATGCAACCCTTAACTTGCTTGCACCTATCGTTTCCATGCTAGCTTTATCGTAACGCTAAAGAAATTGGGCTTAATGCCGAATACAATAAAATAAAACAGCCAACCCTTGAGGCTCTTATGCGCCAGAATTTACCAGTGACGGGTCGAAACTTAGAACTCCCAAAAGATACCAATATTCTTTCGACTACCTCCCCTCAAAGCCATATCACGTACATTAATCCTGACTTCATTAAAATCAGTGGTTTCACTGAGGAAGAACTATTAGGCCAGCCTCACAACATCGTAAGACACCCAGATATGCCGCCTGCTGCATTTGAGCATATGTGGAGTACATTAAAATCTGGCCGCTCATGGATGGGGCTAATAAAAAATCGCTGTAAAAATGGCGACCACTATTGGGTAAGTGCTTATGTAACGCCAATAGCTAAGAATGGTTCGATTGTTGAATACCAGTCTGTAAGGACCAAGCCTGAACCTGAGCAGGTTTTGGCTGCGGAAAAATTATATGCTCAATTGAGAAGCGGGAAGGCCGCGAGGCCGAAATGGGCTGCTAGCTTTTCCGTGAAAATACTCTTGCTCATATGGGGTAGTATTATATCAAGCGCAATGGCTGCCGGCATGCTTACTGATACATCAATAAGCAGCTTATTGTTAGCTACTTTAATGTCAGGAAGCTTAAGCTCTGTTAGTGTTTTGGCTATTCTCTCTCCTCTTGGAAGACTGGTTGAAAGAGCCAGGAATATTTCCAATAACCCATTAAGTCAATCCCTCTACACTGGGCGCACCGATGAGTTTGGCCAAATAGAGTTTGCTTTACGAATGATGCAAGCTGAAACAGGCAGCGTAGTAGGTCGCATAGGTGATGCATCAAATCGGCTTAGCGAACACACCCAAAGCCTACTAAAGGATATTGAGTCAAGCAATGTACTTACAGTTGAGCAGCAGGCAGAGACAGATCAAATAGCAACGGCAGTAAACCAAATGGCGGCAAGCATTCAAGAGGTTGCGAGCAATGCACAGCATGCTGCAGATGCGGCCGGAAGAGCAGACACTGAGACGGCATCTGGCCAGCGTCTGGTAGCCCACACAAGCCAGTCAATCATTGCCCTTGAAGGTGAAATTAGGCAAGCCGCTCAGGTTATTCATGAGCTTGAAGGTCAAAGTAACGAGATATCAAAAGTTCTTGACGTTATACGAGGGATCGCCGAGCAAACGAATTTGTTGGCACTCAACGCAGCAATTGAGGCCGCGCGTGCTGGTGAGCAGGGGCGTGGTTTTGCTGTTGTCGCCGATGAGGTTCGCAGTCTTGCTGCTCGCACC
>NZ_BCBJ01000135.1:0-17528 GCF_001320605.1 Pseudomonas sp. NBRC 111133
CCCAGCTCGCGCAGAGCCACGGCCAGGCCGTTCTGGCGCGGGTAGCTGCCAAGCTTGCGCAGCATCAGCGATGCGGTGACGGTGCCCTGCTTGATCGACGCGGCCAGCCGCAGAATCTCGTCCCAGTGAGCGCAGACGTGCTTGATGTTCAGGGTTCCGCCGAGCATTGGACGCAGCGTCGGGTAGTCTTGGACGCTATTGGGCACATACAACTTGGTTTCACCGAGGTCGCGGATGCGCGGCGCGAAGCGGAAGCCCAGCAGGTGCATCAGGGCGAAGACGTGATCGGTGAAGCCAGCGGTGTCGGTGTAGTGCTCCTCGATCCGCAGATCGGACTCGTGGTACAGCAGACCGTCGAGCACGTAGGTGGAATCACGCACGCCTACATTCACCACGCGGGTGCTGAACGGCGCGTACTGGTCAGAGATGTGGGTGTAGAACAGCCGTCCTGGCTCGCTACCGTACTTCGGGTTGACGTGGCCGGTGCTCTCGCCTTTACCGCCGGCACGGAAACGCTGGCCATCGGAGGATGAGGTGGTGCCGTCACCCCAGTTGGCGGCGAAGGCATGCCGGAACTGGCTGTTGACCAGCTCGGCCAGGGCCGTCGAGTAGGTTTCGTCACGGATGTGCCAGGCTTGCAACCAGGACAGCTTGGCGTAGGTCATGCCCGGACTCGACTCGGCCATTTTGGTCAGGCCGAGGTTGATGGCATCGCCCAGGATCGCCGTTAGCAGTAGCGTCCGGTCTTTCGCCTGTGCGCCATCCTTCAGGTGCGTGAAGTGGCGGGTGAAGCCCGTCCATTCATCCACATCCATCAGCAGCTCGGTGATCTTGATGCGCGGCAGTAGCTGGCTGGTCTGGTCGATCAGCGCCTGCGCGGTGTTGGGCACCGCGGAATCCAGCGGGGTGATTTTTAGCCCGGACTCGGTGAGGATGGCATCGGGTAGTTCGTTGTCCTTTGCCAGTCGGGTGACAGTGGCCAGCTGCTCGTCCAGCAGCTGCAAACGCTCTTCCAGGTACTGGTCGCTGTTCGGGTTGATCGCGAGTGGCAGCGCCTGTTCCCGCTTGAGTGCGGCGAATTTCTCGGGAGGCAGTAGGTAGTCATCGAAGTCGCGGAACTGCCGCGAGCCTTTGACCCAGATGTCGCCGGAGCGCAGCGCGTTCTTCAACTCGGACAAGGCGCAGATTTCGTAGAAGCGCCGGTCGATGCCTTCCGGGGTGATCACCAGCGGTTTCCAGCGCGGCTTGATGAAGGCGGTCGGTGCGTCGGAGGGCACCTTGCGCAGATTATCGGCATTCATCTCGCGTAGGGTCTGAACGGCATCCAGCACGGCTTGCGCTGCCGTCGCGGCTCGGAGCTGAAGCACCTCCAGAAAGGCTGGGGTGTAGCGGCGTAGCGTAGCGAAGTTCTCGCTGACCAGGTGCAGGTGGTCGAAGGCTTCCGGCCGGGCCAGCAGCTCGGCCTCAGTGACACTCTGGGTGAACTCGTCCCAGGGAATGACCGCCTCGATGGCGGCGAACGGATCGTCACCGGACTCTTTAGCGTCCAGCAGGGCCTGGCCGATCTTCGAGTACAGGCGCACCTTGTCATTGATCGCTTTGCCCTGCTTCTGGAACTGCTGCTGATGCTTGTGTTTCGCGCCACTGAACAGCTTGACCAGGATGCGGTCGTGCAGATCAACCAGTTCATCGATCACGGTCGCGGTGCTTTCCAGTACCACGGCGACCAGCGTGGCATAGCGCCTCTCCGGTTCGAACTTGCCGAGGTCTTGTGGCGTCATCTGCCCGCCCTCGCGGGCGAGCTTCAGCAATCGGTTCTGGTGGATGTGCCGGCCGAGGCTGTCGGGAAGGCCCACCAGTTGGAAAATCTTCAGCCGCTCGATGTGCTCGATCATGTGCCGCGAGTTCGGCTTCAGCGGTGATTGCCGCAACCAGGTCAACCAAGTGCTGTTGCTGCCGGCCTTAATGGTGAGCAGTTCGTCGAGCTTGGCGTGATGCGATGGGTTCAACGGCTCGATCAGGGCGCGATAGACCCGCCGATTGGCGCGTGCAATGGCCTCCGAACACGCCCGGTCAATAACGCTCAGCGTCGGCAGGATGCGCCGCTTCTGGCGCAAGCTCTCCAGCGCCTGCCCGGCCAGCAGCAAGCCCTTGTCGGTCTGCTGGGCCAGCTCGGTCAACTCGCGCACCAGGGCGCGGAAGTCCGACAGACCGAACGGGGCCAGTTGCAGGTAGGTGCGCAGTTCCAGAGCGTGCTCGCGGCGGGTCACGTCGCGCTCACCGTACTTCGCCCAACTCGCGGGGTCGGCTTGGACTTGCTTGGCCACCCACTGGATCACGGGCTCGGGTAGCGCCGTGTCGTTGCCCAGCGCATAACCAGGGTAGCGCAGCAGGCAGAGCTGCACGGCGAAGCCGAGGCGGTTGCCATCGCCCCGCCGTTGACGGATCAGGGATAGGTCGGAGTCGTTGAAGGTGTAGTAGCGGATCAGGTCATCCTGGCTTTCTGGCAGCGCAAGCAGGGTGTCGCGCTCCGTAGCCGAGAGAATCGAGCGACGCGGCATGGTTCAGTCGTCCGTGCGAAGGTACTGGTAGAGGGTTTCACGGCTGATGCCGAACTCGCGTGCGAGCTGAGCCTTCGGCTCGCCGGCAGCGGCCCGCTGCCGCAACGTGATGGCTTGATCGTCGGAGAGAGCTTTCTTGCGGCCCCGGTAAGCACCGCGCTGCTTGGCCAGGGCGATGCCCTCGCGCTGCCGCTCGCGGATCAGGGCGCGCTCGAACTCGGCAAAGGCCCCCATGACCGACAACATGAGGTTGGCCATGGGCGAGTCCTCGCCGGTGAACACCAACCCCTCCTTCAAGAACTCGATGCGCACGCCGCGCTTGGTCAGCCTTTGCACCAGACGGCGCAGATCGTCGAGGTTGCGCGCCAGGCGATCCATGCTGTGCACCACCACGGTATCGCCTTCGCGGACGAATCCGAGCATGGCTTCCAGCTGCGGGCGCTGGGTGTCCTTGCCCGAGGCCTTGTCGGTGAACAGCTTGCCGATCTCGACCTGCTCAAGTTGGCGTTCCGGGTTCTGGTCGTAACTGCTGACCCGAACGTAACCGATGCGTTGTCCCTGCAAGATGCCTCCATAGGCTGGATGGGCGGTAGGGCTTACGTTGGTTTTTGGTTCCATTGCGCCCTAAGCCTTGAATTTGTCAGGTTGGAATCTATGACCTTGGCAAGCATGTGTCAAAGAATGTGAAAGCAGACTCTATTCTGACGGCGCAGCGTGGCCATTCCTGACATCCAGTGTCGTTTTCAGAAGACGGCTGCACTGAACGTCAGAAGCCGACTGCACTATAGCAGCGGAGGGGTTGGATCCATCAGGCAACGACGGGCTGCTGCCGGCCAATAGCCGACAATGACGACACTGGAAATCCCCGCCTGTGAGCGTCGGCTCAGGGCGGGACAGCGTCATCCAGCTACCTGCGCCACTGACTCAGCCTTGTCCAGCCGGCCGCGCCGCACGAACAGACTGACCAGCCGTTGACGGATCGCCACCTGGAGTTCCGCCAGTTGTTCCGGCGTGATGCGAATTTCACCCGCTCGACGAGCGCAACACCGGCGCCGCCTACGCCAAGAACCGGCGAATCGAACTCAAACTCACGAACCGCTGAGCGCCGCGTCACCGCGCTGCTGCGCCAGCCAGTCGCGCGGGGCGCAGCCCATGCGCACGCGGAAGGCGCGCGCCAGAGCGTTCGGGCTGCCGTAGCCGACGCGGTCGGCCACCACCGCCACCGGCCGCCCCTGCTTGAGCAGGGTGCAACTGACGTTCATCCGCCAGTCGGCCAGATAGTCGCCCGGCGTGACGCCCACCGCGTCCTTGAACGCGGCGGCGAAGCGCGCGCGTGACATGCCCGCCTTCGCCGCCAGCGCCTCGAGCGACCACGCGGTCTGCGGCGCATCGTGCATGGCGGTTATGGCGCGCGCGAGTTTCGGGTCGGCCAGGCCCGCCAGCAGTCCGGTGGCGCCAAGCCGCCCATCCATCAGATAACGCAGCAACTGGATCAGTAGCAACTCGCACAAGCGGTCGATGGCGGCCTGCCGACCGCACTGGTCGCGCTCGGCTTCGGCAAACAGCAACTCTAGCGTCGGCCCGAGGCCGGGCAAGTCCGCCAACGGAATCAGCAGCATCGACGGCAAGGCCATGGCCAACGGATTGCCCGTCGAAGCGCCCAGGTCGACCTCCGCACACAACCGCTCAGCGGTATCGCCGGGGGCGGCGACAAAACGATGCGACGCCACGCGCGGATAAAACAGCAGGCTCGGCTCGGTAACCAGCAGATCTTCATGCACGGGCGAACGCGCCGTAATCGGGCCGCGCCGCACCAGATGGATATAGCCATGCGGCGCCGCGTAATGATGCTGCCCACAGAAGGCGCCGCTGTGAAAAACGCGCGCCGAAAGCGAGTAGTGCCGGAGCAAGCCGGCCAGTCGATCCGCCATTCCACTCTCCATATAAGACGATAGGTTACGTATTTGATACTTTACGTGCCATATCGTACCAAACAAAGGGCGATCATGCCCACGTGCTCTTGCACCTCACCCACTACGGAGATAGACATGACCCAAATCGCCCCCCTGACCATCGACACCGCTGACGCCGCTACCGCTGCCACACTCAAGGCCGTCAAAGCCAAGCTTGGCATGGTGCCGAACCTGTTCGCCACGCTGGCCCACGCGCCGGCGGCGCTCAATGGCTACCTCGGCTTGTCCGAAACGCTGGGCACCGGCCGCCTGAATGCCTCCCAGCGCGAGATCGTTGCGCTCGCTGCCGGTCAAGCCAATCGCTGCCAGTATTGCCTGAGCGCACACACCCTGATCGGCAAAGGTGCCGGACTGTCGGCAGAGGCCATCGCCGCGGCCCGCACCGGCCAGGCGGCCAACGCACTTGACGATGCAATCGCCGGCTTTGCCCGCGCGCTGGTCGAGCAACGCGGCGTGGTGTCGGCCGACGCCATGGCCAACTACCGCCGCGCGGGGCTCGACGACGGCCTGATACTGGAAGTGATCGCCAACGTCGCGCTGAACACGCTCACCAACTACACCAACCACATCGCCGACACCACGGTGGATTTCCCCGTGGTCGCCGTCTGATCTCCATAGGCATATAAGGAGAACACGATGAAAATCGCACTCACCGGCGCTCTGCTCGCCAGCGCCCTCGTCCTGCCACTGGCCGTCACGGCCGGCGACTTTTCGCCCTATGTGGACAGCCAGGGCGGCATCAGCCGCCCCACAGACTTCCGCACAAACTTCGTCCACCTGGGCTCATATGCGGTGTTGGACGAAAAATCCGCCTCTCGCGGCTTGCACGATGTGTACACCGAAAAGGCCTCGGCCGAGCACTACCGCAAGACCGGCAAGTTCTTGGACGGCGCCACGCTGGTGAAAGAGATCCGCAAGCTCGAAACCAGCGCCATGACCACTGGCAACCCTGTGGTCTGGGGTTCCGATGCGGCCGTGTGGTTCGTGATGGTCAAGGACGCCAAAGGCCGTTTCGCCAGCAACCCCTTGTGGGGCGACGGCTGGGGCTGGGCGCTGTTCAAGGCCGACGCCCCCGCCAAGAATGTCGCCGTCAGCTACGAAGCCGACTGCATGGGCTGCCATGTGCCGGCGGCCAAGACCGACCGCGTATTCATCCAGGGCTATCCGACACTGACCCAGCACTGACTTGCTGCCGGGTTACGCTTCGCGCAGGATGGCACCTCCGTCCTGCGCGAGCCACCCTTTCCGGAAGCGCGCCATGCCGACACTCGACGCCTTTCTGACCGACGTCCGCGCCTGCACGCGCTGCGCACCGCATCTGCCACACGGCGTGCAGCCGGTCTTCCAGTTTCACCCGAGTGCGCCCATCCTCATCGCCGGCCAAGCACCGGGGGCCCGGGTCCATGCCTCAGGCGTGCCCTTCGACGACGCCAGCGGCGCGCGTCTGCGCGCCTGGCTGGGCGTGGACCGCGACACCTTCTACGACCCTACCCGCATCGCCATTCTGCCCATGGGCTTCTGTTATCCGGGCACCGGCAAAAGCGGTGACCTGCCGCTACGCCCGGAGTGCGCCCCCCGCCTGGCGCGAAGCCTTCATGCAGCGTTTCGAGCGCCTGTCGCTGGTCATCGTGCTGGGCAGCTACGCCATGGACTACCACCTCGGTACTGGCAAGACGCCGCTCACCCGGGTGGTCGAAGCCTGGCGCGAGCACTGGCCGCAAGCGTTCCCCCTGCCTCACCCTAGCCCGCGCAACAATCGCTGGCTGGTGCGCAACCCCTGGTTCCAACAAGACGTGCTGCCCGCGCTGCAAGCACGCGTCCAGGCAGTCCTCACCGCCAACCCCAAGGAAACCCCATGACCGACGACACCGCCGCCATTACCGAGCTGCTGCACAAGTACTACGACACCCTGGCCTGGGCGAACGGAGACAGGCACCGGCTTTGGAGCGATGAACGACGGCTTCAGGTGCGGTAGCTGACGCCTGGGACCTCAATCACCGTATGACCGGGTCGAAAGCGGTCCTTTCTCTGACAACATCGCCCTAGCCCGCACTCAACCCCCACAACACATCCAGCACATGTTGCGTAGGCCGCTCGACGTCCCCACCACGGTGGGCAATACCAAGTTGACGCCACAATAAGGGCTGTAATGGCCGCATGACGATCCTGGTATCGGGCAATGGCGTGGAGGCTTCATGCGGCAACAACGTCGCACCATAACCGGCCGCCACTAGGCTTTTGATCGCATCGTTGTAGTTCAGTTGAATACGCGGCGTGGGCTGCCGTCCATCACTGGCGAACCACTCCGAGGTCAAGCGCGAAAGCCGAGTAGTTTTGTCATTCAGAATTAATGGCTGGGCGGCCAGCCAACCGGGGGTCACAACATCCGGGCATTCCCAGCGAGCCGGCAAGAAGGCCATGACCGGGTCCCGCCGCCATGGCTCGATCCGCAATTCCTTCACCGGGGTCTGTGGCAGCGCGACCAGACCGATCTCCAAAGAGCCCTCGGCAAGCTTCTTCAAAGTTTCCTGCGACGTGAGCACCGCGACCTGCACATCGATAGCGGGATGGCGTTGGCCCAACGTCTCCAAAGCTTGCGGCATCAACTGTGCGATGGCCCCTGTGGAGGCACCCAGCCGCACACGCCCGGCCAAGCCCTGCACCTGACGCTCCACGTCCTCAAGCGCCTGCTCCGCATCCGCCAACAGGCGCCGCGCGCGCTCCACCAGCGTTTCTCCAATCGCCGAAGGCTGAATGCGCCCACGTGTGCGCGACAACAGCTTTCCGCCAACCCGCGACTCCAGGTCGGCAATATGCAAACTGACCGTGGGTGGCGCGAGGTGCAGCACACGGGCCGCCTCGGCAAACGAACCCAGGTCGGCAATGGCCACCAACGTGCGCAGACGGTCCAGGCTGATTTCGCGCATGAGTCACTCCTTGTTCAGAAAAGCTGAATTTCATCGTTTAGAAATTCAACTTTTCCTATCTTAGCCCCTCACTGAAGATTGGAACTCCTGATTTCCTATGTCCGAGAGCATTCCATGGCAAGTCCTCTTATATTCATCGACGGCGACCAAGGCACCACCGGGTTGCAAATCCATCAACGTCTACGCGACCGGACCGATCTGCGGCTTATCACGCTCAGCCCCGAACATCGCAAGGATCCGCAACGTCGCGCCGAAATCATCAACGCCTGCGACATCGCGATTCTCTGCTTGCCCGACCAAGCCGCACGCGACGCTGTAGCGAGCATCGAAAACCCCGCCGTTCGGGTGATCGATGCGAGTTCGGCGCACCGCACCCATCCAGACTGGACCTATGGTTTCGCGGAGATGAACTCGCAGCAGGCCCAACGCATCGCCACGGCACGGCGGGTCAGCAATCCCGGTTGCTATCCCACGGGGGCGATAGGGCTGCTGCGCCCATTGCTGGAGGCCGGGTTGCTGCCCAGGGACTATCCGACGAACATTCATGCTGTGTCGGGCTATTCCGGAAAAGGGCGCGTTGGCGTGCAAGAGCATGAGGGAGAGGGCGCATCACAGGCGCCCGCGTTTCAGGTTTATGGTCTGGGGCTGGCACACAAACATATTCCGGAGATTCAGCAGCAAAGCGGTCTGATGGAGCGGCCGATGTTTGTGCCGGCTTATGGGGCTTTTCGGCAGGGGATCGTGCTGACCATACCGTTGCAACTTCGCTTGTTGGCGCCGGGCGTGGATGCGGTGCGGTTGCATGCGTGTCTTATGCAGCACTACGTCGATGCGGACCATGTACAGGTGATGTCGATGCAGGAGGCCAAAGGGTTGACGTGCCTTGATCCTCAGGCGCTTAACGGGACTGATAGTTTGCGATTGGTGGTGTGTGAAAATGATGAGACGGGGCAGGTTTTGTTGGCTGCGGTGTTTGACAATCTTGGGAAGGGAGCCGCTGGAGCGGCGGTGCAGAATCTGGATTTGATGGTTGCAGGAACATGACTCCGACTACCCACTGGCTCTAGAGTCTATGGCTCGAATTTTCGAGCGGTTGTTTCCTCTCTGTTTATGGCCTGGCATCGACGGCATTAAACGAGTCGAAAACAGAATCTACGCGTGTCAGCAGTTTGCAATCCAGTCAGGCTTTGAAGTTAAACGGTCGTCCACGACAGGCAGCAATCGGCCAACAGCGGCCGTTTTAGAGTAGGGAAAATAAATCCCCTTTTCTGCTGTCTACGCTTCGCAGCGCCGGTTACCCGGTCACCACGCAAGACTCGCTTCCGGTCGGTGGCTAACCTTTACCGGGCGGGGGTCATACCCGCTGGGTTTCTTACGCCATTTCGTGACGGCTTGCGCCGTCATTCCCAGGCGACCAAGCTTTGCCTGGCGCACATAAATCAGTCCCCTTTTTCTCTTTGCGCAGCAATGGCGTCGATCCTTCGCGCCTGCAAACCTTTGGTGCAGGCTCCAGCTCGCCCATTGCCCCCAACGACACCGCCGAGGGTCGCGCCCAAAATCGCCGCGTTGAAATCAAACTGGTGCCCCGTAGCGGCGCTGTAGCTCAAGGGTAATGGTGCCTTGGTGCTCTTTTCGTCGGATGCCCAGCTATCTTTTAATGGGTTACGGGCGATTTGCAGTGGGCTCCAAAACCTGGCCTCAGGAGGTGCAAGCTCCCGTGGCACCGGCTTTGGACTGGGCAGACCAATACGCCGGCCCATAAGCCCATAAGGATCCCGGCCTCGGCCGGGTTCTTTATGCCCGCTTCGCGGGCTTGAGCCCAGAAGGGAGCGGCGTGCGCCGGATTCGCATCTGCCAGCCAGTACGCAGCCCGTTTGGAACTCAGTTGATCCGTCTTTTTCAACGGTTTAACAGCCAAATCAATACGTTCACAAGTACACTCGCCACCCTAGGGATGGTGAAGCATCCACGAGCGGTACTAGAATTTTCAGCTTTTCGGTGCCGCCGCACGAATTCAAGGGGCAAGCATGGATTACGAACAACTGCCGAGGGCCGCCTTGGTCCGTATGCTGCAGGAGCATGATGCGGCGCTTGCCGATGCTGGCAAGAATGGCATCGTTATGAGTTACACCGGGCGGGCTGCTCCCTGGCAGATCATCCGCCAGGTCAAGCCGAAGCTGCATCGTATTATCAAGAAAGTATCCTTTGGAGAGGAAACCGCCCAGTCAGAGAATGAGATCTGGGACGGTGAAAACCTTTCTGCGATGGTCACGCTCTATAAATATCGTGGTCAAGTTGATCTTGTAGTAACAGACCCGCCGTACAACACCGGCGAGGACTTCCGCTATAACGACAAGTGGGACAAGGATCCAAACGATCCAGATCTCGGCGATGTAGTTCCTAAAGATGATGGGTCCAAGCACAGCAAATGGTTGCGCTTCATGACACCCAGAATCTGGATGATGCGTGAGATGCTAACCCCAGGCGGGGTTATGGCTATCTGTATTGATCATAGGGAACTATTTAGACTTGGCATGCTCATGGACGAAATCTTCGGCGAAGAGAATCGCATTGGCATAATCAATTGGCAGAAAAGCTATTCACCTCGCAGTGATAATAAGGGGGCGGCGGCGAAAACTGAGTGCAACACCTGACCTTTCCGGTACGGTGCTGTCCCTATGTCTTATTCCGAACTCAGCGTTGAAGAGCGCGCCACCATTCAAATCGGTCATGCCCAAGGTTTCAGCCTGCGCGGGATTGCCTGCTTGATCAACCGATCCCCTTCGACCATCAGCCGGGAGCTGCGCCGCAATCGAGATGCCTGTGGCGGCTACTCGGCCCGCGTGGCCCAGCAGCAGATGCAGGCCCGCCGTCAGGTGTGTCGACCGAAGCAAAAGCTGTTGCCGGGTAGCGAGCGCTTCGAATTGGTGGCGCATATGCTGCGTGAGCGTTTGTCTCCCGAGCAGATTGCCGGCAAGCTGCGCAGCATGAATATTCCCAGCCTCAGAGATGCCTACGTCTGTCGCGAGACGATCTATAACGCGATCTATGCCTTGCCAGTCGGCGAGCTGCGTAAAGAGCTGATCATCTGCCTGCGCCAAAGCAAGACGATGCGCAGGCCGCGCTCTGGCGGCGTGGATCGGCGCGGTCAGATCCCTGAGAGGGTCAGTATTCATGTACGTCCGCCGGAGATCGAAGACCGACTGATGCCAGGGCATTGGGAAGGCGACCTGATCAAGGGCAAGGCCAACGCCTCGTCTGTAGGTACGCTGGTGGAGCGCACCAGTGGCTACCTGATGCTGGTGAAGATGAACGACGCGACGGCGACCTCGGCGATGGAAGGCTTCAGTGCAGCGCTCAATGGCATGCCGCTGGCGATGCGCAAGAGCATGACCTACGACCAGGGCCGAGAAATGGCGCGGCATGCTGAAATCACCCAGCAGACCGGGGTGGCGATTTACTTCTGCGACCCGCACAGCCCTTGGCAGCGCGGCAGTAACGAAAACATCAATGGCCTGATCCGCCAGTACCTGCCCAAAGGCACGGACTTGTCGGTGCATAGCCAGGAGGAACTGGATGCCATCGCACTGCAACTGAACATGCGCCCCCGTAAGCGCTTCGACTTCAAGTGTCCGATCGAGGTTATGGACGAGGTGATGCAGGAAGCTATGGCTATGCGGCATGATGCTCCAGCTTCAATTCAATAACCGTGTTGCACTCAGCTCCTGTAACCGCCCACTTTAATGTCAGGAAGCTTAAGCTCTGTTAGTGTTTTGGCTATTCTCTCTCCTCTTGGAAGACTGGTTGAAAGAGCCAGGAATATTTCCAATAACCCATTAAGTCAATCCCTCTACACTGGGCGCACCGATGAGTTTGGCCAAATAGAGTTTGCTTTACGAATGATGCAAGCTGAAACAGGCGCCATAGTAGGTCGCATAGGTGATGCATCAAATCGGCTTAGCGAACACACCCGAGGCCTACTAAAGGATATTGAGTCAAGCAATGTACTTACAGTTGAGCAGCAGGCAGAGACAGATCAAATAGCAACGGCAGTAAACCAAATGGCGGCAAGCATTCAAGAGGTTGCGAGCAATGCACAGCATGCTGCAGATGCGGCCGGAAGAGCAGACACTGAGACGGCATCTGGCCAGCGTCTGGTAGCCCACACAAGCCAGGGCGGCCGCAAAAACTGAGTGCAACACCTGACCTTTCCGGTACGGTGCTGCCACTATGTCCTATCACGAACTCAGTATCCCCGAACGTGCGACCCTTCAACTCGGCCTTGCCCAAGGTTTCAGCCAGCGGCGAATTGCCCGGATGCTCGGCCGCTCCCCCTCGACCATCAGCCGGGAGCTGCGCCGCAACCGGGCCCCTGGCACCCGCTACCAGGCCTGTGCTGCCCAGCAGCAGATGCAGGTCCGCCGCCAGGTCTGCAGGCCTCAGTGCAAGCTGCTGCCGGGCAGTGAGCGCTTCGAGCTGGTCGTCCATATGCTGCGTGAGGGTTTGTCTCCCGAGCAGATTGCCGGCAAGCTGCGCAGCATGAACATACCCAGCCTCAGAGAGGCCTACGTCTGCCGCGAGACGATCTATAACGCGATCTACGCCCTGCCGGTCGGTGGCCTGCGCAAGGAGCTGATCATCTGCCTGCGCCAGGGCAAGACGAGTCGCAGGCCGCGCTCTGGCGGCGTCGATCGGCGCGGCCAGATCCCTGAAATGCTCAGCATCCACGTGCGCCCGCCGGAGGTCGAAGACCGGCTGATGCCAGGCCATTGGGAGGGCGACCTGATCAAGGGCAAGGCCAATGCCTCGGCGGTGGGCACCTTGGTGGAGCGTACCAGCGGCTACCTGATGCTGATCAAGATGGCCGACGCGACGGCGACCTCGGCGCTGGAGGGCTTCAGTGCGGCGCTCAATGGCATGCCGCTGGCGGTGCGCAAGAGCATGACCTACGACCAGGGCCGGGAGATGGCGCGGCACGCCGAGATCACCCAGCGGACCGGGGTGGCGATCTACTTCTGCGACCCGCACAGCCCCTGGCAACGCGGCAGCAATGAGAACATCAATGGACTGATCCGCCAGTACCTGCCCAAGGGCACGGACTTGTCGGTGCATAGTCAGGAAGCCCTGGACGCCATCGCTTTGCAACTGAATATGCGACCGCGCAAACGCTTCGACTTCAAATGCCCGATCGAGGTGATGGGCGAAGTGATGCAAGAAGCCGTGGTGATGCGGCATGATGCTCCCGCTTCAATTCAATAACCGTGTTGCACTCAGATCCTGCAACCAGCTATTGTGATGGACACACCAAATAACTCACTGCATGAGGCAACCCATGAAAAAGCAATTAAAAATAATTCTGCTCGCGTCCCACCTGGCTCTGTTTGGCGCGGGAGTTGGGCTAGGGATCTATATACTTCCGATTTTGACAGCACAAGAAAACGCCACCATCGCCGAAATTGAAGAAGTGCAAAAGGTGGCAAAGTATAGCGGAGAGTTCAAGAAAGATCAGAAAGGCAGCGACGCCCTTCACTGGGCGAATGGACAACTTTTTGTTACGGATAACGAAATTGTATTTAAAGGTGATGTAGCACCTGGTCCAGACTACAAAATTTACCTGACAAAGAAACAAGCCACCGACAAAGAATCGTTTTTGGACATAAAGAAAGAAGCAATTCTGATTGGCGAATTGAAAAACTTCGGGAATTTCAAGAAAACCATTCCTGCAAGCGTCAACGTCAACGAGTTTACAACGGTCCAAATATGGTGCGAGCATTTCTCTAAGTTCATCGGCTCCGCAAAATATCAGTAAACAAGCTTAAACTTGGATCTTGCCTGTTCACGAATAACATGCGCCTCATGCCAATGGAAATTAAAGTCTTGCCGGGCATGAGGCCTCCCCTCCACGTCTAGATTCTTGAAGTCAAAATTGACCTCAACCGACCCTCAGACACTGACTACGATGCCTGCATACCCTGAAGCGGTTCACCAGATGGGCTTGCGACAGAGATAAGTACGCGCCAACCTCAGATGCCGCTAAGGCTCTATACGCCGCCTTATCGGAATGGGTGGAATTTTGCGCGCGAGCGTCTAATGTTATCCAAGAGCGAGGGCTCTGATTAGTCCCGTCTCCCATGAAGATTCGCAGACTAAGACCAGTCAATCACTGCCCTTGAAGGTGAAATTAGGCAAGCCGCTCAGGTTATTCATGAGCTTGAAGGTCAAAGTAACGAGATATCAAAAGTTCTTGACGTTATACGAGGGATCGCCGAGCAAACGAATTTGTTGGCACTCAACGCAGCAATTGAGGCCGCGCGTGCTGGTGAGCAGGGGCGTGGTTTTGCTGTTGTCGCCGATGAGGTTCGCAGTCTTGCTGCTCGCACACAGCAATCGACAACGGATATTCAAAGCATGATCAGCGCTCTACAAGAGCGAGCGCAATCCGCTGTTACAGTCATGGAGCAAAGTAGTCGGCAAGCGCACACGAGTGTAGCTCACGCAGAGGAAGCAGCTACAGCTCTTGATGGAATTGGCCAACGCGTTAACGAAATTACCGACATGAACGCGCAAATAGCGACTGCGGTCGAGCAGCAGGGAGCAGTAAGTGAAGACATAAACCGCAGTATTATCAATATACGCGATGCTGCTGATACCAATGTACAGACCGGGCAGAATAATTTGCAAAGTGCGAAATCTGTCGCTCAGTTAACTAGCGCTCTGAGCGAACTGGCAAAACAGTTTTGGGAAAAACGAGGATAACGCTTTTCAGTATCTCGACAGGGATAACTTACTTTACCATCGGTTATCCCTTTTAGCCGCACAAATTTTAGCCATGGCTTTTCAGGAAGTCAGGGCTATCAGAATGGCCTTAGAAAGCCTAGTCAAAGAGCTGTCACGAGAACACCGTTAGCTTAGCGTACGATTTTTTCCGAATTCTGCGGTTCCCCCGAGATGGGCCTGGACACGGGTGATAGATGCTGAATTAAGCCGTGTGACGGCAGGCTGTGCTGGGCTGCACGTCGGCATGGGCGTGCGTGGTCAGGACGCAAAAACACACTTGCCCGCAATGGCGGGCAAGTGTGTTTGCAGAGGGGGAGTGCGTTGTTGGTTATTGTTTGTTGCGACCGGCAATCACCACCAGGATCAGCGACGCCAGGATCAGGATCGAACTGATAGCGGCAATGGTCGGATCGATCTCGTCGCGCAGCGCCGTGAACATGCGCTTGGTCAGAGTCTGGTTGTCGCCGCCGGAGATGAACAGCGCCACCACAGTTTCATCCAGCGAGGTGATGAAGGCGAACAGTGTCGCCGAGACCACACTGGGCTTGATCTGCGGCAGGGTCACGGCCATGAAGGCGCGAAAGCGGTTCATGCCCAGGCTGCGCGCCACCATTTCCTGGGACATGTCGAAGTTACGCAGACCGGCCAGCAGCGCGATGATCACGTAGGGCAAGGCGAGCATGATGTGCGCCAGCACCAGGCCGGTCAGCGTGCTGATCAGGCCGACCCGGGCGTAAACGAAGAACACGCCGGCGGCGATCAGGATGATGGGCACCATCATCGGCAGCAGCAGGATGATCTGCAGCGTACGCACCACCTTCAGGCTGGAGTTGTTGATGGCGTAGGCGGCCGCCATACCAATCGGCAGGCTGATGGCCATGGTGAAAAATGCCGTGATCAGACTGACCCGCGCCGCCGACATCCACTCCACGCTGTTGAAGAACGCCTCGTACCAGTGGAAGGACCATTGCTTGGGAGGGAATTGCAGGAAGCGCGCCTCGGAGAACGACATGGGTACCACGATCAGCACCGGGATGATCAGGTACAGCAGGATCGCCGCGACCAGCACCGTGAACAGCACGTGGGACAGGCGAAGGTGACGCAGGTTGGCAAGCAGGTTCATTTAGCGCGCTCCCAGGATGCGTTCGATGGGGATGAAGCGATTGATGCCCCAGAAGATCAGGAACACCACAAACAGCAGCACCAGGCCGACTGCGCTGGCTGCGCCCCAGGCGTGATAGAGCTCGACGTTGCGTTGCACCAGCATCGACACCAGGATCGTGCGGCCACCGCCGAGCAGTTCCGGGGTGATGAAGAAGCCTAGGCAGATGACGAACACCAGGATGGAACCGGCCATGACCCCCGGCGCTGCCATCGGCAGGAAGACCCGGCGGAAGGTGTAGAAGGGTTTGGCGCCAAGGCTCTCGGACGCTTGCATGAGGTCCTGGGGGATTTTTTTCATCACCGAATACAGCGGCAGGACCATAAAGGGCAGCATGACGTGCAGGGTGCCGATTACCGTGCCAGTGGTGTTGTGCATCAGCGTCAGGGGTTGGTCGATGATGCCAAGGTCCATCAGCGTCTGATTGACCAGTCCGCGGCGTTGCAGGAGCACCAGCCAGGCATAGGCCCGCACCAGCACGCTGGTCCAGAACGGCAGGATCACGCAGATCAGAATCAGGTTGGCCCAGAAACCCTGCAGGCGCGAAGCGGCGTAGGCAATGGGGAAGCCCATGACGATCGACAGGATCGTCACCAGGAAACTGATCTTGAAGGTCAGGGCGAAGGTGTCCCAGTAAATGCTTTCCTGGAAAATCCGGATGTAGTTGGCCAGGGAAAACCCTTCCTCGGTCTGGACCGACTGAAAGGCCAGCCAGCACAGCGGCATGATCAACAGCACCACGACCATGACCAGCGCCGGGGTGAGCAGCAACAGCATGGAGGTGTGCTCCTTGCGTTCTTCACGGGCCAGGGCGTCTTCGCTGGTCATGGGCGGCTGGTGCTGCTGGTCGCTGGAGTCGGGCATGGATTTGGCGAGATAGGCGTTGGACATGATGACCTCTCGTCACTGCGCAGTGCTGGAGGGTATCCAGCACTGACGGGTAGCGCTGGCGGTGGCAGTCGTCCTGGCGGACAGCAGGGTGCGGTGCTCGGGTAATGTCATGTGAAGAACTCCCAATGGTGGGCAGGTACTTGAGGCGAGCGCGAGTTGTCTGCACAGGTCACTCTGCGGGACCCTCAGGCCTAATGTACCGGGATGCCAACGAATGAAGTGGACGCAATTGACCGGTGCGCAAGCGCTTTATGTCGAAATCGCGGGGGCAGACGGCATGTCCTGCGCCGAGGCCTCTGGCCTGCGGCGCAGCAACGGCCGATGGCTATTTTTTCTGGACGAAGGACAACCAGCGTTCTTCGGCCTTGACCCCGGCTTCGGAGGCCCACCATTGCGCCGAGAGCAGGGCCTGGCGCGAGATGTTGCCGGGTGCGGAAGGCAGCTTGGCCTCGCGCTCGGCCGGGATTACCCCGGTCTTGAAGGCTTCGGGGTTGAGCGGGCCGTAGTCGATGATCATCGGCAACGCCGCTTGCAGTTTGGCATCGATGGCCTCGTTGACGAATTTCATGGCGGCCACCTTGTGCGGCGAGCCTTTGAGGACGCACAACGAGTTGGTTTCCAGCACACCCTGGTTGTAGTCGAATGCCACGGGTGCGCCGGCGGCCTGTACGGCGGTGATACGGCCGTTCCAGGCCTGGATCATGTCCACTTCGCCGTCGCTGATCAGCTGCGCCGACTGCCCGCCGGACGTCCACCAGGTGGCGATGTCGGGCTTGATCTGCTCAAGCTTGCGGAAGGCGCGATCGACGTCCAGCGGATAGAGCTTGTCCATCGGCACGCCATCGGCCAGCAGCGCGATTTCCAGGGTTGGACGTGGCAGGTTACGTAGGGAGCGCTGGCCCGGGTATTTTTTGGTGTCCCAGAAGTCGGCCCAGGTCTTGGGTACGTCCGCGCCTTTGAACGCGTCCGTGCGATACGCCAGCACCGTGGAGTAGCTGATGTAGCCGACGCTGTATTCGTCCTTGAGGCTGTCGGGTATTTGCGCGGCATTGGGAATCAGCGCAAGGTCGAGCTTCTCGAACAGCCCTTCGGCTTCGCCACGGATGCAGTCGCCAGTGGGCAGGTCCACCACGTCCCAGGTGACCTTGCCGCTCTCGACCTGGGTCTTGATGATCGGGTAGGCCTTGGGCGAGCTGTCCTGTTTGAGCGTCAGACCGAGCTTTTTCGCCGCAGGCTC
>NZ_BCBJ01000136.1:0-13830 GCF_001320605.1 Pseudomonas sp. NBRC 111133
AAGTAGGAACTACAGAGATTCGCAGGCACGTCCGATTGACGGGCCAGCACACAGAATTTCTTGACGACCATAGAGCATTGGAACCACCTGATCCCATCCCGAACTCAGCAGTGAAACGATGCATCGCCGATGGTAGTGTGGGGTTTCCCCATGTGAGAGTAGGTCATCGTCAAGATTCAAACCCAAAGCCCCTGTCTGCGCTGCAGACAGGGGCTTTGTCTTTTCCGGGTACCAATAACCGTTAGAACTGATAGCTGACCGTGGCGCTGACGTTGCGCTCTTCACCCATGTAGCAGTAGTTCAGGCTGGCACAGGAAGTGATGTAGCTTTCGTTGGTAAGGTTGTTGGCGTTAAGGCGCACATCCACGCCCTTGAGCCCCACCTTGCCCAAGTCGTAGCCGATCGAGGCGTCGAACAAGGTGTAGGAAGGCACCTTCATGCTGTTTTCCGCATCCACCCAGCTGTACCCCACATACCGCACGCCACCGCCTAACCGCAGGCCATCCAGGGCCCCCTGGTGGATGTTGTAGTCGGCCCACAGCGAGAACATCTGCTTCGGCGCCTGGGTTGGCGAATTGCCTTTGTTGTCCAGGTTGCCCGACACCAGGCTCGGCATCGCCTTGGCGTACTCGATGTCGGTAAAGGTATAGCCACTCAACAGCTTCAAGCTGTCGGTCAGTTGCACATGCGCCTCCAGCTCCAGCCCCTGGGAACGTACTTTACCTACAGGGCGATAGAAGTCTTCGTCAGGCTGCTTGGACGCCAGGTTCTCTTGCTCGATACGGAATACCGATGCGGTAAACAAGTTGTCGCTGCCTGGTGGCTGGTACTTGATGCCAGCCTCCCATTGCGTGCCCTCCGTCGGTGCCAGCGGACGGCCTTCCTGGTCGGACACGGTGTTGGGGTTGAACGACTCCGAGTAGCTGACATAGGGTGCAATGCCGTTCTCGAACAGGTAGAGCACCCCGGCCCGGGTAGTCATTTTGGAGCGCTGATCGCTGACCTTGGTATCGCTGTCGCGATTCTCTTCAGACACCTTCACCCAGTCCTGGCGCAGCCCCAAAGAAAAGCGCCACTGGTCCAGCTCTACCAAGTCCTGCAGGTACACGCCAGTTTGCTGCAAACGCCGCAGGTAGCGGTTCTCACCCAGTACCTGAAGGTTGCCATCGCCATACTGCGGGTTCCCGGCATCCAACGGGTCGACGGTGCCATAACGCCAAGTGACGTCAGCCTTGCGCCGCTGGTAGTCGGTGCCCAGTAGCAGGGTGTGTTTGGCAGCACCCGTGAAGAATTCCGCCTGCAGCATGTTGTCGATGATGTACGAATGCAGGCGCTCGTCGCCGCCGGTGTAGGCACGGTTGAGAATGTTGCTGTCGGCGTCCGCCCAACCGGCCGAATACACCTGGTCCATGGATACGTCGGAATCCTGGTAGCGGAAGTTCTGCCGTGCGGTGAACACATCGTTGAAACGGTGCTCGAACTGGTAGCTGAAGGACTGCTGTGTGCGCTCGTAGTTGTCGATGCCCGGCTCACCCTCGAAGAAGTGGTCTGACAGGCGCAAGCCGTTGCGCTTGTGCAGCATGCCGTCTGCAGGGTTGCCGCCGTGGTAACCACCGTTAGGGTCGTGCTGCAGATACGCTTGCAGCGTGAGCGACATGTCTTCGGTGAAGTCGATGCTGATCGCCGGTGCAATGGCGTAGCGTTCTTCCTTGCTGTGGTCGAACTGTGTGTCGGAAGCATCCGCCAGGCCTGTCAGTCGATAAGCGATACGCTTGTCATCGTCCACAGGGCCGCTGAAATCAAAACCCGTCCCCCGCTGGCCCTGGGTACCAACCGTGGCCTGAACCTGATGGTAGGGAGTAAACAGTGGCTTCTTGGTGGTCAGGGCTACCAGGCCACCCGGTGAGCTTCGCCCGTACAGTACCGAAGATGGCCCCTTGAGAATGTCGATGCGCTCAAGGAAGTACGGGTCCACCTGCATGGTGCTGTAGGTGCCGTTGTCGCCCATGGACTTGAGCCCATCGACATAGATGTTATCCACAGAGCCGTCGTTGAAGCCGCGCATGGCCACGTAGTCGTAACGGTGGGTCGCACCGTAAGGGTTAGTCAGTACCCCTGGCGTGTAACGCATGGCCTGGGCAACGGTCTGCGAGCCTTGATCATCCATCTGTTGGCGGGTAACCACCGACACCGATTGGGAGGTCTCGACCAACGGCATGCTGGTCTTGGTCGCCACCTGGCTGTGGGTGGCGTTGTAGCCCTCCATGCTGCCCAGTGCATTGCCAAGGGTGAAACTACGGATATCAGTGTCGGGCAATGACAGTGCGGCGTCCTGGCGCTGTGCCTGCAGCACATAGCTACGTCCGTCCTGGCTGACGGCCTCCAGGCCGCTGCCATTGAGCAGTTGGCGCAGCGCCTGATCGTTAGCGTATTGCCCCTGTAGGCCGTTGGACTGCAGGCCATCGGTAAGCTCAGGCGTACCCGACAGGGTAATGCCGGCCTGGCGAGCGAACTGATTGAGTACCTCAGCAAGCTGGCCGGCCGGGATTGCGTAGTGATGACTCACCTGGGCCGTTTCAGCTGCTACGGAAAGCTGCGAAGCGGTTGCCAGGCCCAAGGCGGTCCCAAACAGGGCAGCCCGGATGGATTGGCGTAAGCGTACAGATTGCAGGGCAGGTCGAAGATCATTTGGTTGGAACGTGTGCATTAACACCGGGTTGATAGACATGAAGGGTCCGTTGAAGGGTTGAGGACAGAAGGGGTCGCTTACTGTCCTAGCCGGACCGGGATTCAAAACCCGCCAGAAATCGATAAGGCCTTATCAGGCCAGGCGCTCTACACGTACCCACCAGCGTGTACGTTGACGAAGCTTTACGGGCAGCGTCTGCGGCAGCAACTGCAGCAGTTGCTCCGGGTCTTCGAGACGGAACACCCCCGACAGGCGTAGATCAGCAACCTCCTCGCTGCAGCCCAGATAACCATGACGATAACGGCTGACCTGCGCGAGGAAGTCGGCCAAGCGCATGTCCTGGGTCACGATCAGCCCTTCGGCCCATGCCATCGCATCCATGTCCATGTGTGCGAGCCGGTGCGCGCCTTGAGCATCCAGGCGCCAGTTCTGGCCGCTTTCGATCCACAGCAGTTGGCCATTGCCAGGTCGATGAATCGCGACTTTGCCGTGGCTGACGCTGACGCGCGTACAGTCGCTGTCCTGGTAGGCCACAAAGCGCCCTTCGAAGCCTTCTAGCAGCGCGTCACGTGTTTGTACCCGCAAGGAATGCCGAGAGCCGCAGGTGATCATCAGCTCCCCGTGCTTCAGGTAGACCAGACGCTGTTGGTCACTGAGGGCCAGGTCCACTGCACTGTGGGTATTGAGTTGCATCAGTGAGCCATCGGGCAGCGTGAAAGCGCGTCGCTCGCCCGTGCCGGTGGCATAGTCCGAGGCCCATGCACTGACGGCATCGATGTCTTTGGCCAGCCATGTTGCCGACCCCGCCATAACAACGCCGCCAAGCAGCTTCAGCGCCTGCCGCCTGTGCAGGCGTTGCTGGCTGGTTTCCAGGGTTTGCAACGCCAGCCCGGCACCGGGTATGGCACGCAAGTCGAGGTCTTGATACAGGTGTGCAAGCCGTTGCCAGGCTTGCTCGTGTTCGAGCCGAGCATTGCGCCATTGTGCGCATTCTGATTGTAGAGCCGGGTCATGCCCGCTTTCACGAAGCCGTAGCATCCACTGGATGGCCTGCTTGACCACTTTTGCATCAGGGCGTGCGGCGGCCATCGCTTCAGCACTCGGCTTCGTAGCGCAGCACGTAGCAGTGGTAGAGCGCGTCGGCTATGTAGCGTTCTACCGTGCGGACGGAGATTCCCATCTGTTCGGCGATGGCCTGGTGCTTCAGCCCCTCGCATTGGGCCAGCAGGAAGGCGCGTCGTACCTTGGGTTTGAGGCCGTCGAGCATGCGTGCAATGCGCTCAAGCAACTCCAGCAGCAGCTCGCGGGTTTCTGCAGAGGGGGCCTGCGCTTCCGGTACATGGGCCAGCGCCTCCAGGTAGGCCCTGTGCAGCTCCTCGCGGCGCCAGTGATCGATTACCAGCCCGCGCGCTACTGTGCGCAAGAAGGCCCTGGGAGCATTCAGCTGCAACTGCTCACGGCGCTGCAGCAGGCGTACGAAGGTGTCCTGGGCCAGGTCTGCGGCATCGGCGGCGTTGCCGAGCTTGCCGCGCAACCAGGTGTGCAACCAGCCATGGTGGTCACTATAGAGCGTTTGCACGCAGTCGTTGCTGGGCATGGAGGAGGGCGCCGGCATCAATGGACATGAATGATAATTAGTCTCATTGTTGGCGGGGCAGGATCAATTTGCAACCCATCAGCTCGCGTCGCCCCTGAAGCCGGCGACGGATCAGCGCCCCAACTGCGTATCCAGGTAATTACGGATTACCCGCGCGCCATTATTGAGGTGCTGTTCCAGCACTGTTACCGCCTCATCCACCAGCTTGTCACTGGCCGCATCCACCAGTGCGTTGTGATCATCCTGGGTGAGCTTGCCCAAGCCCATGGACGAAAGATGAAAACGCAGGAAGCGTTCCTCTTCGTTCAGTTCGTTCTCGATCAGGCGCAGCAGTTTTTTATTTGGCGCCTTGTTGTACAGCGACATGTGGAACAGGCGGTTCAGGCGGCCGATTTCGGCATGGCGGGTTTCGTTTTCCAGCAGTTGGATATACCCACGCGCGCTGGCGATGTCGCTGGCATCCAGCAGCGGGATGGACTGGCGCAGTGCCTCGCTCTCAAGCAGTACACGAAGGGCATAGGTGTCCACCGCATCTTCGCCGATCAACGGCGCAACCACTGCACCTTTGTGCATTTCCACTTTCAGCAGCGATTGTGCTTCCAGCTGGCGCAGGGCCTCGCGCACGGGCATGCGGCTGACGCCGAACAAGGTGGCGAGTTCTTGCTGGCGCACGGCAGTACCTGGCGGCAAGCGCCCATCGAGAATGGCGCTACGCAGGCGTTCTTCGATCACGCCACGGGCCTGGTGCGGCAACAGCTGCTCGCTGGCCAGCACATTGCTCAATTTGATTTTCTCGGCCACGCGACGTCTGCCTCAACGATGACTAAAGTTGGATCCAATGACACTAGTTACAGCCCATGGGAATTGTCAAACCTGCACCTGTAATGGAACGGGCGCCCCAAAAGCGCGGCTATGGTGGATGAAGTCGCCTGCCAAAGGAAGCGACCTATAGAAGGTTATAAACAGAAAGTGTAGGCGGGCTGACAAGCGGGTGCATGATTGCAGCGTGCCATTGTCTTTTGTTGTGGCAGGGCCCACCATCGCTGCTTTCGACTGGTCTGAACAGGGCTTCGCAGTGGCGATATCCTGGGTGCTCAAAACCGTTGTGCGATGTGTCGGCTTTGCCGCGCTGCTGGGCAGTCTGCTGCTGGGCGGCTTGCACGCGGATTGGGATTTTTCCCAGATCAGCCGCAAGTCGCAGGCCCTGTATGGCCCCTTGGGGGCCGGGAAGGGGCGCATCGATGCCTGGCAGAACCTGATGGCTACCCAGAAGCAGGGTAGCGAGCTTGAGCGGTTGCAAGTGGTCAACCGCTTCTTCAACCAGCAATTGCGCTATGTCGAAGACATCGACCTCTGGCATGAGGTCGATTACTGGGCCACACCGGTGCAGGCCTTGATCAAGGGCGCCGGGGACTGCGAAGACTACGCCATCGCCAAATATTTCAGCCTGCGGCGCATGGGCATCCCCAGCGAAAAACTGCGCATCACCTACGTAAAGGCGTTGCGGCAGAACCGGGCACATATGGTGCTGACCTATTATTCAAGCCCACAGGCCCAGCCTTTGGTGCTCGATAGCCTGATGGACGCCATCAAGCCGGCCAGCCAGCGTACCGACCTGTTGCCGGTATACGCGTTCAATGGCGAGGGCTTGTGGCTGACGGGGGCTGCGGGCAACAAGAAGGTCGGCGATACCAAGCGGCTGTCACGCTGGCAGGATTTGCTGAAAAAAATGCAGGCCGAAGGGTTCCCGGCCGAGCCTGTTTACTGAAGGAGCACAGATGTCACTGTTCAAACAATTGCTGTTGGCCATTTGCCTGTTCCTGGTGGTCGCCTTCAGTGGCAGTTTCATGGTCAGCCTGGAAAGCTCGCGCAGCCAGTACGTCAACCAGCTGCGCTCGCATGCCCAGGATGCTGCGACCGCACTGGCGCTGTCACTGACGCCTAATATCGACGACCCGGCGATGGTCGAGCTGATGGTCAGTTCGATCTTCGACAGTGGTTACTACTCCAGCATCAAGGTCGTCGACCTGGGTTCCAATGCCGTGCTGGTGGAGCGCCACGCCGAGCCGGACCCTGGCGGTGTACCGCGCTGGTTCGTGCACCTGATCGGCCTGGAGGCTGCCGGCGGGGACGCCATCGTCAGCCGTGGCTGGCAGCAGGCCGCGCGCGTTGAAGTGATCAGCCACCCGATGTTCGCCATTGCCAAGCTCTGGCAAAGCGCCCTGGGCAGCCTGGGCTGGTTGCTGCTGTGCGGTGCCGCCAGTGCCGTGCTCGGCGCCTTGCTGCTGCGCCGCCAGTTGCGGCCGCTGGACTACATGGTCGAGCAATCCCACGCCATTGCCCGTCGCGAATTCCTAAGCCTGCCCGAGTTGCCGCGTACGCCGGAGTTGCGCCGCGTGGTGCAGGCAATGAACCAGATGGTCGAGAAGCTCAAGGCCTTGTTCACCGAGCAGGCCGAGCGCAGCGAGCGGCTGCGTGCCGAGTCGTACCAGGACAGTTTGACCGGCTTGTCCAACCGCCGCTATTTCGAGATGCAACTGAACACCCGGGTGAGCAACCTGGAAGAAGCGCGCGCGGGTTACCTGCTGTTGCTGCGCGTTCAAGGCCTGGCGGGTTTGAACGCCCGACTGGGTGGCCAGCGCACCGACCAGTTGCTGCAAGCTGTGGGTGAGCAGTTGCGCCGTACCTGTGCCAGTTTCCCGGAAACCAACGACCTGATTTCCCGCAGCCGTGGCGGCGAGTTTGCTGTGCTGGCGCCGGGCATGGTGCATGAGGAAGCGGTACACCTTGCCCAGGCGCTGGAAGCGACGCTGCAGAGCCTGCACGAGACCGGCGCCAGTGATATCGACCCGGTTGCCTGCATCGGCCTTGCGCCTTTCAGCCCCGGTGATGCACCACAGGCGTTGCTCAAGCTTGCCGACGAAGCCCTGGCCCGTGCCGAAAACCAGCCGACGCCAGGCTGGGTGTGCCTTGAACAAGGCGTGGCTGCCGTTGCGGCGGACAGCCAGCACGACTGGCATGAGCGGCTTGACCAAGCCTTTATCAATGGGCATTTCGAACTGTTTTTCCAGCCCGTGGTGGACGCCGGCACGGCACAACGGGTTCTGCACCACAAAGTGATTTCGCGCTTGAAGGATGGCCAGGGCGAGGCGTTGCCCGCGGGCCGCTTCCTGCCCTGGCTGGAACGCTTTGGCTGGATGCCACGGCTGGATGTGCTGGTGCTGGAGAAAGTACTGGCGCACTTGCGTGGGCATGACCAGGTGCTGGCGCTGAACCTGTCGGCCGCCACGCTGGCCGACCCCACGGCCCTGCAGCGCGTCTTCGAGCTGCTGGGCCAGAACACGGCCATGGGGCCTCGGCTGGTGTTTGAAATTGGTGAGGAGCAGTTGCCTGAGCAGGCGGCTCTGGAGCACCTGACCCGGCGCCTGCACGCGCTTGGCTTTGGTCTGGCGCTGCAGCGTTTCGGCGGCCGCTTCAGCATGATCGGCAACCTGGCGCACCTGGGCCTGGCGTATCTGAAAATTGATGGCAGCTATATCCGCAACATCGACCAAGAGCAGCACAAACGCCTGTTCATCGAAGCGATCCAGCGCGCGGCACATAGCATCGATCTGCCGTTGATTGCCGAGCGGGTCGAGACGGAAGGGGAGCGGCTGGTGTTGAAGGAGATGGGGGTAGGCGGGATTCAGGGGCAGCTGGTTGGCGAACCTGCGCCCTGGCGCTGAATTATTGTGTGTTGGCTGTCCTGGCCTCATCGCCGGCAAGCCAGCTCCCACAAGTACTGCGGCGACCTCAAGGCGAGTGCAGGACCTGTGGGAGCTGGCTTGCCGGCGATACGGCTAGAAGGGCCACTATCAAGCAGTGGCCAGGATCATCACCGCTCGCGCAGCGCTTCCGAACGCGCCTTCATGATCGGCTTGAGCAGGTAGCTCATGATGGTTTTCTTGCCGGTCATGATATCCACCGTGGCCACCATCCCCGGAATGATCAGCAGTGGTTTCTCGTCAGTCCCCAGGTGGCTGCGATCGGTACGCAGCTTGATCAGGTAATACGTGGTCTTCTTGTCTTCATCGGTGATGGTGTCCGCACCGATCTGTTCCAGCTTGGCCTTGAGCCCACCGTAGATGGTGTAGTCATAGGCGGTGAACTTCACCGTCGCTTCCTGGCCTGGGTGCAGGAAGGCGATGTCCTTGGGCAGGATTTTCGCTTCGATGACCAGCGTGTCGTCCAGTGGCACGATCTCGATGATATCGCTGCCTGGCTGGATGACCCCGCCAATGGTGTTCACCAGCAGCTGCTTGACGATACCGCGCACCGGTGAAGTAACCATGGTGCGGTGTACCCGGTCGTCCAGTGCCTTACTGGTGGCGGTCGCCTTGTTCAGCTCGGTGCGTGCCTCGTTCAGCTGGGTCAATGCTTCGCTGCGGAACTTGCCACGGGTCTCTTCGATCTTGCTCTGCACCTCGCGGATGGCGGCCTCGGCACGCGGGATGGCCAGTGCGGTGGAGTCAAGCTGGCCGCGGTTTTCAACTTCGGCACGGCGTAGGCGCAGCACTTCTACCTGGGAAATCGCACCGGTGGCCACCAGCGGTTCGGACATGCCGATTTCCTTGCGCAGCAGCTCAAGGCTGTTGGCGTACTGGGCGCGCTTGGAGCTGTATTCACGCAGTTCCTGCTGGCGCTGGACCAGCTGCTGCTGCAGGCCGCCAATTTCGTCCTGCAGTTGCTGGCGCCGGCTCTGGTACAGCGACTCTTCACTGGCTGCCTGGCTGGGTGCGGCTTTGCGCAGTGCTTCGTCGATCTTGAGCGGGCTGTCCTGAACTTCCGCACTCAGCCGTTCGACCCGCAGGGCCATGGCCAGTCGATCTGCCTCGGTTTCACCGACGTTGGAGGCGAAACGGGTTTCGTCCAGGCGCAGCAGCGGCTGGCCCACTTCTACGATCTGCCCTTCCTTGGCGAAAATCTCGGCGACGATGCCGCCTTCCAGGTTCTGGATCTTCTGCACCTTGGAAGACGGGATAGCCTTGCCTTCGCCCCGCGTGACCTCATCGATGGGCGCAACGCTGGCCCATACGATCATGAACACGAAGAACAGGATCACCCCCCAGATGGTCAGCCGTACCACCCTTGGCGCATCCTCGATCAGGGCTTTGTTCACCTCTGGCAGCGGCTGGCCGCCCAGTGAGTCGGAGCCCTTGAAATAGCGCCGCAGGCCATCCTTGAATTGCCCCATATCCAGCTTATGCAACACTGATCTGCCCCTTCTTCAGCGCATCCATGACCGCGGCTTTCGGGCCGTCGGCGACTATCTGTCCGCGATCGATCACGATCAGTCGGTCTACCAGCGACAGCAGCGAGGCACGGTGCGTGACCAACAGCACCGTCTTGCCCTCCACCACGGCTTGCAGGCGCTGTTTGAGGCGTTCTTCGCCCGTGTTGTCCATGGCGCTGGTCGGCTCGTCCAGCAGCAGCTGCGGGTTGAGCAGCAGCGCACGCCCCAGGGCAACGTTCTGCCGCTGGCCGCCGGACAGGTTCTGCCCACGCTCCCCCACTTGCAGCTCGTAGCCGTCCGGGTGCAGGCGGGCGAATTCATGCACGCCTGCCAGCTCGGCAGCTTGCAGGATCAGTTCGTCCTCGATGTAGCGGGCACCGCTGACCAGGTTGTCGCGCAGTGTGCCAGCCAGCAGCTGAATGTCCTGCGGTACATAGCCGATGTTGTGGCGCAGTTCGCTGACGTCGATCTGGCGAATGTCCACACCATCGACCAGCAGCGAGCCGCCATTAGCCTCGTACAGGCCAACGATGAGCTTGGCCAGCGAGCTCTTGCCCGAGCCGCTGCGGCCAATGATGCCGACCTTCTCGCCGGGGCGGATGGTCAGGTTGATGTTCTTCAGGGCCAGGTTCTGCTGGTTGGGGTAGGTGAAATCGACCCCGCGGAACTCGACGCTACCCTGCAGCACCTTGCGGCTCAGTGGGCGCTCTTCGAAGTTGCGCTCTTGCGGCAGATCCATCATGTGGTCGGTGGAAACCATGGTCACCTTGGCCTGCTGGTAGCGGGCGAGCAGGCCGTTCAGCTGGCCCAGTGGGCCGAGCGCGCGGCCGCTGAGCATGTAGCAGGCCACCAGGCCACCCATGCTCAGGTTGCCATCGATGATCAGGTACACGCCGACGCAGATCATCGCCACGCCCGCCAGTTGCTGGATCAGCAGGGTGATGTTCATCGCCAGGCTAGACAGCACCTTCACCCTCAGCTCCAGGCGGCTGAGTGTACCGAGGGTCTGCTCCCACATGTACTGGCGTTCGCTTTCGGCGTTGTTGACCTTCACCGCGTCCAGGCCGGCCAGGGTCTCGATCAGGCTGGACTGGCGCTCCGAGGCCAGGGCCATCGTCCGCTCCATGGTCGCCATCAGCGGCCGTTGCAGGGCATAGCCGATGCCCAGGGCCAGCGGGAAGGCGATGATCGGGATCCACACAAGATGCCCGCCAATGATGGCGATGACGATCAGGATCAGGATGGTGAAAGGCAGGTCGATCAGGCTGGTAAGCGTCAGCGAGGCGAGGAAGTCGCGCAGCCCCTGGAATTCGTGAATGTTCTGGGCAAAGCTACCCACCCGTGCCGGCCGGTACTTCATCGACATGCCGACGATGCGTTCGAACAGCGTCGCCGAAATGATCAGGTCGGTCTTCTTGCCGGCAAGGTCCAGGCACAGGCCGCGCAGGCCTTTGAGGATCAGGTCGAAGATGTAGGCACCGGCGATGCCGACGGCCAGCACCCAAAGTGTCGACGTAGCCTGGTTAGGTACCACGCGGTCATACACGTTCATCACGAACAACGGCGCGGCCAGGGCAATCAGGTTGATCACCAGGCTGGCGGCGATGGCATCGATATATAGCCACTTGCTGCGCAGCAGCGTGTCGCGGAACCACGACTTAGCCCGTGGGATCAGGTTGCCGTGGTTGACGTCGAACTTGTGTTGCGGCTGGGCAAAGAACACCCGACCGCTGTAGTCGCTGTGCAGGGCTTCGCGGCTGACATGCACCTCACCACCGTCGCTCTCGCTGAGCAGCAGGCGTGCGGTATCTTCATTTTCCCAGCCCAGCAGGACGGCGCTGCGGCCTTCCTTGAGCAGCAACATGGCCGGCATGGCGATGCTCGGGATCTGCTCCAGCTTGCGTTGCAGCAGGCGCCCTTGCAGGCCCGCCCGGGCGGCCGCGCGGGGCAGCAGCTCGGGGCTCAGGCGCTGGGCGGGCAGCGGCAGGCCTGTGGTCAGCATGACCCGGCTGGCGGGTTTCTGGTGCAGGACACACAGGCTCAGCAGACTATCCAGCAAGGGATCGTCATGCTGACTGCGTGGATCGTGGCTGAGTTGGACTCGACTGACTTCAGATTCCACGCGGCGCTCTCTTCATCCTTGTGGTGGGTGGGGTGGGTGTGCCGCCGTTCAGGTCTGTCGGCTCACCCTGACGTTCAATGGTGCTGCGAGGCAGCTGGCCAATGGTCGCCTTGAATCGATACTGAGTAAACAATTCTACGTCGTTATTGCTACTGCATAGACGCTGCCATGCGGTGACTGTTTCATTTCTGATCCTGTTCGGGATCCGGTTCATGTGCAGCATAGCCTGCCATCAATACAACGCTGTGTGGGTGAATGATCGGCTCGCGGGCTTGTCAGTAAACAGGCGCTGATTTGTTGACGTTTTAAAGTGGGCAGATCATTAAAATTCATCGCACGAAGTGCGTTTGCACGCTGAACCGTGGTTCTGTAATCACCGATGGTTTGCCATCATTCCCATGCCAGTATTCGCGTGCGGGTTCGCTATCTGTTTGATCTGCGGTAAAGCGTTGTTGGTGGCCTCGGTCGGTAGCAGGCTTTGGTTGGCGAGGGCATGAGTGCAGCCCTGATTCTACCTGGGTTTCAACCCCTTTTCCGGCCGCCTTCAGGCAAGGTTTGTGCTTGTAAACGCGCACGGGCCTGTGGCAACGGGAGTGACCAGAATGTTGACGCCAACGACCTTGACGGTAGCCGATGGGCGGTGCTTCTAAAGTGGGTAATGACAACTGCCCGTATGTGGAAAAGGCTGCTGAACTTAACAGCCAGCGCATTTTCGATGATGTACGACATTTGTCCTCGGCAAACGGTTGGCTAAGGTACAAATATCAATGTGACATTACATTGCCGATTGTTTAGGATGGCCTGTATAAGGTCAATACTTTGGCAGTACTGCGGTTTCAAAAAGTTATAGACGGAATATTGACGCAATAAAGCGTCAAGAGAACATCGACATAAGTTCCGCCTGAAGTGGCTTGCAGTGCCGCTCTGGCAGGGAAGTACCCATCGGGTCACACGGAGAGTCCAATGAGCAGCGTTGTAGCCATCGTCAAAAGCATTGTCGGCCAGGTTATTGCGGTATCCCCAGAGGGCATTCGTCGTGTGCTCATCGAGGGGGACCGCCTGTTGGCAGGTGAGGAAGTGCTCACTGGTCCGGGCGGTGCAGTGACTCTGGAACTGGCCGATGGCCGTCTGCTTGACCTGGGCCGTGACAGCCAGTGGAGCGCCGATACGCCTGACAGCAGCGCCGACCTGAGCCAGGCGACCGCACAGGCCGCGCCGTCGGTGGAAGAGCTGCAGCAGGCGATCGCTGCGGGTGTCGACCCGACTACCGAGCTTGAAGCTACCGCAGCCGGTCCATCGACCGCAGGCGGTGGTGGCGCGCTGGGTGGTGGTCACAGCTTCGTGATGCTCGAAGAAACGGCGGGCCGGGTTGACCCCACCGTTGGATTCCCCACTGAAGGGCTGGGCTTTGCAGCCACGCTGGACAGTGAAGAAGTCGGCCTGCTGGGTGACACCAACAACAACCTGGTGACCACGCCGACGACGGACACCAACGTTGCAACCGACCTGCTCCTTGGCGCCACTCCCTCCATCAGTGAAGCGGGTGGCGTAATCGTCTATACCGCTACAGTTGGCCAGGCACCGACCAGCAACCTGATCATCACCCTGTCCAACGGTGCCGTTATCGTCATCCCGGCCGGGCAGACCAGCGGTAGCGTCAATGTCGTGGTCCCGGCGAATGACACACCTTATATCGACGGTGGCCAGATCTCGGCAACTGTAACGGGTACCACCGGCGGCAACGGCCTGACGGTGACAGTGCCGCAAACACCGGCAGTTACCCAGGTTACCGATACCATCGACACCACCACTGCGACGCTGACGGCGAATCCGTCGGTGACAGAAGGTGGCGTGATTACCTACACCGTGACCCTGAGCAACCCTGCCCAGACGCCGGTGACTGTGACCTTGTCCAATGGGCAGGTAATCACCATCGAGGCTGGCAAGACTCAGGGTAGCGTCGACTTCCAGACCCCGGCGAATGACGTCTACAACAACGGTTCTACCGTCAGCACAACGATCACCGGCGCTAACGGCGGCAACTTCGAGCAGCTGACGCCGAACCCTGCACCGGCTGAGACGGTAATCAGTGACTCGGTCGATACCACGACCGCCACTCTGACTGCTTCGCCAAGCGTCACCGAAGGCGG
>NZ_BCBJ01000137.1:0-518 GCF_001320605.1 Pseudomonas sp. NBRC 111133
TTCGAGCAACTGACGCCGAACCCTACCCCGGCTCAGACCACGATCAACGACTCGGTCGATAACACCACTGCGACCCTGACGGCGAGCCCGTCGGTGACCGAAGGCGGTGTGATCACCTACACCGTGACCCTGAGCAACCCTGCCCAGACGCCGGTGACTGTGACCTTGTCCAATGGGCAGGTAATCACCATCGAGGCTGGCAAGACTCAGGGCAGCGTCGACTTCCAGACCCCGGCGAATGACGTCTACAACAACGGTTCTACCGTCAGCACAACGATCACCGGCGCTAACGGCGGCAACTTCGAGCAACTGACGCCGAACCCAACCCCGGCTCAGACCACGATCAACGACTCGGTCGATAACACCACTGCGACCCTGACTGCATCGCCAAGCGTCACTGAAGGTGGCGTGATCACCTACACCGTGACCCTGAGCAACCCTGCCCAGACTCCGGTGACCGTGACCTTGTCCAACGGCCAGACTATCACCGTTGAGGCGGGCAAGACCCAGGGCAGCGT
>NZ_BCBJ01000138.1:0-2861 GCF_001320605.1 Pseudomonas sp. NBRC 111133
TGACTGCATCGCCGAGCGTGACCGAAGGTGGCGTAATCACCTACACCGTGACCCTGAGCAACCCTGCCCAGACTCCGGTGGCCGTGACCCTGTCCAACGGCCAGACCATTACCGTTGAGGCCGGCAAGACCCAGGGCAGCATTGATTTCCAGACCCCGGCGAACGACGTCTACAACAACGGCTCGACCGTCAGCGTAACCATCGAGAATGCCACGGGCGGTAACTTCGAGCAGCTGACCCCGAATCCGACTCCAGCTTCGACTGTCATCAGTGACAGTATCGATACCGTCACCGTAAGCATCGTCAGCAATGGCAATGTGACCGAAGACCAGCAGCCTTCCTTTACTGTGAAAGTAAGCCAGGCGCTGGATCGTCCATTGACCGTAACCCTGTCGAATGGCGACACCGTGACGATCGAAGCCGGTAAGACCGAAGTCGAGTACAAGACTCCGGCTCAGGGCGATGACGTCTATCTCGATGCTGGCTCTATTACCCTCAGCGTTACCGACGCAACAGTTCCGGGCGCCACCTTCGAGAAGCTGGCCTTGGGTGGCCCGGCCACCGTTGAGATCTCGGACACTATCAGTGAAGTGGTGGCCAAGCTGACCGCCACTCCTTCGGTCACCGAAGGCGGTGAGATCACCTACACCATTACCCTGACCAACAAAGACGGCCTGCCGATCAACAACCATTCGGAGCTGTACTTCAAGCTGACCGATGGCACGACGGTCGTTGTGGCCGCCAATAGCACCACCGGCTCGGCCACTGCAACCGCGCCGGATAACGTCTATGTCGGCGCTAACGAGCCAGTGGTCAATGCCATCGACGCCGTCAGTGGCGCGGATGCGTGGAAGTTCGAAAACCTGAACCTGGACAAGACTCCGGTCAGCACTCAGGTCACTGACGAGCCAGGTACTCCCGGTAACCCAGGCGGCACCAACGAAGGCGACATCGTCAAGGTCACCATTACGGCTGACCAGGTATCGGTCGCCGAGAACGTCAAACCGACGTTCACCGTGCACATCAACACCGCACTGGCCCACGACCTGGTCGTGACCCTGAGCAACAACTCCCAGGTCATCATCAAGGCTGGCGAGACGAGCGCACCATACGAGCACCCTGCACAGGGCGATGACGTTTACCAGGATGCCGGTGAGATCAGCCTGGGCATCAAGTCGGCGGTGGACGCCACTGGCGCTACCTTCGAGAACCTGCAGTTGGGCGGTGATGCCTCGGTCAAAGTGACCGACACCATCGACGAGGTAGTAGCCAAGCTGACCGCGACGCCTTCGGTGACTGAGGGCGGCGAGATCACCTACACCATCACCCTGACCAACAAAGACGGCCTGCCGATCAACAACCATTCGGAGCTGTACTTCAAGCTGACCGATGGCACCACGGTCGTTGTGGCTGCCAACAGCACCAGCGGTTCGGCCACTGTAACCGCACCGGATAACGTTTATGTCGGTACAAACCAGCCGGTGGTCAATGCCATCGATGCCGTCAGCGGCGCGGATGCGTGGAAGTTTGAAAACCTGAACCTGGACAAATCCCCGGTCAGCACCCAGGTCACCGACGAGCCAGGCACCCCAGGCACCCCAGGCAACGAAGGCGATCTGGTCAAGGTCACCATCACCGCCGATCAGACTTCGGTGGCGGAAAACGTCAAACCTACCTTCACCGTGCACGTGAACCAGCCACTGGCCCACGACCTGGTCGTGACCCTGAGCAACAACGCCCAAGTCACCATCAAGGCGGGTGAAACCAGCGCGCCTTACGAGCACGCTGCACAGGGTGACGACGTTTACAATGACGCTGGCCAGATCAGCCTGGGCATCAACTCGGCTGTAGACGCCACCGGCGCTACTTTCGAGAACCTGCAGTTGGGCGGTGCGGCTACTGTTCAAGTGACCGACACCACCGACGAAGTCGTGGCCAAGTTGACCGCGACCCCTTCGGTGACCGAAGGCGGTGAGATCACCTACACCATCACGCTGACCAACAAAGACGGTCTGCCGATCAACAATCACGGCGCCCTGACTTTCACGCTGAGCGACGGCAAAACCGTTATCACCGTGCCGGCCAATGGCGCTACCGGTTCGATCACTGTCACCGCTCCAGACAACGTTTACGTCGGTACCAACCCTGCAGTGGTTAACTCCATCGCGACTGTTGCTGGCGCTGATGTCGGCAAGTTCGAACAGCTCACCCTGGACAAGACCGAGGTCAAGACCCAGGTTACCGACGAGCCGGGTACTCCGGGCAACGAAGGCGACATCGTCAAGGTCACCATCGAAGCCAACGAAACGTCGGTTCTCGAGAACGAGAAGCCGACCTTCACCGTCAAGATCAACACCGTGCTGGACCACGACCTGATCGTGACCCTGAGCAACGATGCCAAGGTCACCATCAAGGCCGGCGACACCAGTGCGCAGTACACCCACGCTGAACAAGGTGACGACGTTTACAAAGACGCCGGCGAAATCAGCCTGGGCCTCAAGTCGGCCGTTGATGCCACAGGTGCGACCTTCGAGAACCTGCAGCTGGGTGATCCAGCGTCGGTCAAAGTCGAAGACACCACGAGCGAAGTGATCGCCAAGCTGACGGCTACCCCTTCGGTAACCGAAGGCGGCGAGATCACCTACACCATCACGCTGACCAACAAAGATGGTCTGCCGATCAACAACCACGCGCCGCTGTACTTCAAGCTGGCCGACGGCACCAACATTGTGGTCGCGGCCAACAGCACCACCGGTTCGACTACTGTCGCCGCCCCGGACAACGTCTACACCGGTACCAATCCGCCTGTGGTCAACGCCATTGCATCGGTCAGCGGTGCTGACGAGTGGAAGTTCGAACAG
>NZ_BCBJ01000139.1:0-16675 GCF_001320605.1 Pseudomonas sp. NBRC 111133
TGCCTACGGCACCTACCCCTGGCTCAACCCGACCAACCTCGGGCGCATGGCCGATGTGGTAGCCAATGACCTGGAACGGCTGGCACCGGACGACAAGGCGAAGATCCAGGGCAACCTAGCAGGGCTCAAGCGCCAGTTGCTTGAGCTATCGGCCAGCAGCCAGACGCGTCTGGCCAAGGTCGACAACCTGACGGTGGTGAGCTTGTCCGAGCGGTTGGGTTACCTGGCCAGCGGCTTGAACCTGGATGTGGTGGAGCAAGCGCTGCCGACCGAATGGGACGCTGCCGCGCTCCAGGCGCTGGGAGAGAACCTGAAAGCGCAGGATGTGGCACTGGTGCTGGACCATCGGCAACCGGACGCGGCGGTGGCCGAGGTGATCAAGGCTGCCGGGGCGAAGCTGGTGGTGGTGCAGAGTGACCCTGAGGATGCGTTTGCCGGTTTGAAGGCCAGTGTCGACCAGGTGGTTGGGGCACTGGGCGAGAGCTGATCTCGCCTGTACCGGCCTCTTCGCGGGCAAGCCCGCGAAGAGGCCGGTACAGGCAACACAATGCTACCGTTTCATGCACCGCTGGTAGCGCTCATCCACCCGCCCGGCAAACCACGCCGTGGTAAGCTTGCGGGTGATCTTTGGGCTCTTCAGCTCGATCCCAGGCAACACCGCCCGTGGCACCGGCTTGCCAGCCTTGGCATCTGCCAAGGCAAATACCCCGCTGTACAGCTTGCTGTCCTCGAACGCCAAACGGTCGCCCTCTTCCAGCTGGCTGCGAATCTGCGGATTACGCAGCCCCAGCTTCACCCCCAGCTTGCGCGCAGCCAGTTCAGTGCTCCCCGGCATGATCGCCCCCGGCGCAATAAGGTCGCCATCCAAAGCCAGCGTCACGCCAGTCGCCTTGCTCAGTGCCGCCTGGAAGGCCGCGTTACGGCTGGCGTACCAACCGGCGTTGAAGTCGGCAAAACGGTAAAGCTGGCGCTCGTAGTTGACCGGGTAGCCCAACAGGTGGGCAATACCGAAGTACATGCCGCCACGCCGGCTGAATACCTCCTGGCGAATACTGCCATCGTGGCTGTAGGGGTAGCCCTGCGCGTGCTTTTCGGCAAAATCGATGCTGACCTGCATCGGACCACCGGTATGCACCGGGTTGAGCCCGCCCAGTAACGTCTTGCCCAACGGCACACGGGCTATCACCTCGTCGTACAGCTCGCTCAACTGCTTCTCGCTGCGCACCGCCTGCAAGCGCTGCTGGTAGCTTTGGCCGTTGCCCGAGGGTGTCTTCAGCGCACCGTCGACCAACAATTTGGGGATATGCAGGCGCGCGGCACGGCGGTCGATTTCCTCGCGCGCGATCCGCCCCAGGTTGGGTACCTGCGGGTCGGCGCTGAAAGTGGATTCCTGTTCAGTCACGGCCAGCACCGCGCACAGGTTGCTTTTGCTTGGGGTAATGCGCTGGGTTTCGAACGCCACCTGAATGTCCCTGGCCCAGCCCTCGCGGTCCTTGGTCTGGGCCGGCAGTAGCCGCAACAGTTGCGCACGGACCTTGGCCGGGTCCGCCTCGGGCGCTTCCTCACGGTGCCCGACGCAGCCTTGCAGCAGAGCCAGGGCCATCAACCCGGCAACCAGTAACCGGCCGTTCAGGGCTGTTCACCGACCAGCAGTGCGGCCTTGTGTGGATCGATCAGCATTGTCTGCCCCTTGCCTGGAAAAAGGCCTAGCCTCCCCCAGGCAAGCGGCAACGTCAATCAGGCAGACAGCCGAAGCGGCTGCAGTGCTGCGGTCAACGCGTCGAGCACGGGGTCTTCGTGCTCATGGATGAAGAAGTGGCCACCCGGGAACATCTGCAGCGAGAAGTCACCCTGGGTTTCCTTGCGCCAGGCCTGCAACTGCTCTTCGCTGGCCCGGTCGTCCGCGCCGCCCAGCACGTGCAGCGGGCACTGCAGGGCCGGCCGCTGACGGTAGGCGTAAGTACCACAAAGCAGAAAATCCGCGCGCAAGATCGGCAAGGTCAGGCTCATCAGCTCGGCGTTGGCCAGCACTTCCTCGGGCGTACCCTGAAGCTCGCGTAACTCGCTCATCAGCTCGGCGTCGCTCTTGGGCTCGCGCCAGTCCTTGCCATCGTAATCCTCGCGCCGGGTCGGCGCTGCGGTACCGCAGGCAAACAATGCCAGTGGCGACGGACAGCCCAGCGCTTGCAGTTCATGAGCCAGCTCGAAGGCCAGCAACGCCCCCAGGCTATGGCCAAGCAACGCATAGGGCCCATTGGCCGCCAGGCGCTGCTCGGCGGCCAGTTGCCGGGCCAGCGCCTGCATGTCGGTGTGCAACGGCTCGGCCAGGCGTGCGCCACGCCCGGGCAGCTCCACCGGGCGCACCTGCAGCCACGCCGGCAGCTTGCGCCGCCAGCGGCTGTAAACCATGGCGCTGGCCCCGGAATACGGCAGGCACAGCAGGTTCAGTGCGGTCACTGGGCGGCGGCTTCGGCCATTTTCTTGCGCAGGCTCAGTGGCCGCATGTCGGTCCAGACCTCATCGATGTAGGCCAGGCATTCCTTCTTAAGGCCGCTCTTGCCCACGGCACGCCAGCCGTTGGGGATGGCCTTGTAGTCGGGCCAGATCGAGTATTGCTCTTCGTGGTTGACCACTACCTGAAACTGGATATCGTCGCGGTCGAAAACGGAAGTCATTGTCTGTCTCCTTGAATGATGGATGCCGCTGTGCACGTGGTGCAGGGGGGCTTTCAAGTAGACGTAGGGCGCTGCGGGAAAATTAGTGCGTTCAATGCAGAGAAATGATCGCGCAACCTTTCAGGTTTTGTGCAGGACACGCGCCCGGCTATCGCGCGACATTGGCGCCATCAGCCACCCTGCACTAGCGTTGTGCTACCAGCCAGCCCCAACGTTCATGTGGAGCCCTTACCCATCATGCCGGACCTGCGCCCGAACCCGACGCTGTGCCTGGAGTACCGTGCCGAGCAGCCTATTCACCACGCGTTCCTCGAGCAGGCCGGTCGCTGCCCGGATGCCACCGCCGTCATCGCCCAGCACACCACCTGCAGCTATGCACAACTCGCGCAGATCAGCCAGGGCGTTGCCGCCTATCTGGTAGAAAACGCTGCCAGCGGCACCGATCGTGTGGTCATCGTCGCCAGCCGCAGCGCCGCCCTGGTATACGCCATGCTCGGCTGCCTGCGGGCTGGCCTGGCCTTTACCGTGGCCGACGCCGCCTACCCGCCTGCGCGTGTTGCACAGATCGTCCGCACATTGGGGCCGGCCGTGGTCCTGCGCTGTGGCGAGGCAACCGTCGATAGCGACGGCTCTCTTGTCGTTACGGTGCCGCAAGCCCCCGCAGACGCACTGCAAGCCTTCCCCAACCTGCCTGTGGCGCTGCCCGTCGTAAACCCCGAACACCCCGCCTACATCACCTTCACCTCGGGCAGCACCGGCGAGCCCAAGGGCATCGTCACCCATCACGCACCGCTGGTGCACTTCATCGACTGGCATGTACGCCAGCATGGCTTCACCCAGGCCGACACCTTCTCCCTGCTTTCCGGCCTGGGCCACGACCCGGTGTACCGCGACGTGTTCACGCCTCTGTCGATTGGCGCGACCATCGCCTGCCCTGCCCAGTCAACCCTGACCGACCCGTCCCGGCTGGCCAACTGGATTCACCAGCACAACGTGAGCGTGATCCACCTCACCCCGCCACTGGGCAAGCTGATCGAAACCGGCGCACACCTGAATGGCCAGGTACTCGACCGGCTACGCTTCCTGTTCTGGGGCGGCGATGCGCTCAGCCCGGCGCTGTACCAACAGATCCGCGCCATTGCGCCCAACGCCGTCAACGTGAACTTCTACGGCACCACCGAAACCCCCCAAGCAATGGCCTTCCATACGCTTGATCCGCACGCCGACAATGCGCGTGTCCCGTTGGGCAAGGGCATCGCCAATGCACAGTTGCTGGTGGTCAACCCGGCCAACCAGTTGGTCAGCGAAGGGGAAACGGGCGAAATCCTGATCCGCAGCCCGTACCTGTCCCAGGGCTACTGGGGCGACCCGGCACTGACCGAGGCCAAGTTCGTCACCAACCCGTTCACCGGCGACCCAAGCGACCGCTGCTACCGCACGGGTGACCTGGGCACCTACCTGGCCGATGGCAGCGCCCGTTTTCTGGGACGCGGCGACAGCCAGGTGAAAATCCGCGGCCATCGCATCGAGCTGGCGGAAATCGAAAACGCCATCACCCGCCACCCACACATCGGGCAATGCGTGGTCGTGGCCAATCACGACAGCGCCTCGATCCGTCTGGTTGCCTATTGCGTCAGCCGCAAGCCCACCACCGCCGATGAACTGCGCCAGGCGCTCAGCGGCCAACTGCCGGACTACATGGTGCCGGCGCTTTTCGTGTTCCTCGATGCCCTGCCGCTCACCCCAAACGGCAAGCTCGACAAACGCGCCCTGCCTGCGCCCTTTGACGACACGGCCAACGTGCTCCTGTCCCCACTGGCGGAAAAGCTGAGCACCGCCTGGGCGCGCATCCTCCAGGTGCCACGCCTGGACGCCAGGTTGAGTTTCGTCGAGCTGGGCGGCGACTCGCTGTCGTTCGTGCAGGCCTCACGCGTGCTGGAGGAGCTGATCGGTCACCTCCCGGAACGTTGGGAAACCCTGCCGGTGTGCCAGCTGGCCGAGCTAAGTGCACCGCCCAAGGGCCCTTGGCGGGTGATGGAAATGCCGGTGTTCGTGCGCATGCTCGCCATCATCCTGATCGTGGTCGGCCACCTGAGCGCGCTCGACCACTGGCTGATCGTGGGCGAAACGTCGGTGCTGTTCCTGGTTTCCGGCATCAGCCTGGCGCGGTTCCAGCTCAAGGCCATTGAGGAACGTGGCGATGCGCGCACACTGCTCAGGTCGCTGGCAGCCATCGTGGTGCCAACGGTGCTGTACACCGCGCTGATCCAGCTGGTGTTCGACCATCTGCACTGGCAATCGCTGCTGCTGGTTTCCAACTGGTTCCCGGCCAGCGAGGTCAGTGTGTTCAATTACTGGTACATCGAAGTGCTGGTACAGATGATCCTGATCATCGGCCTGGTGTTGTCGATCCGGCGTGTACGCCAGGTGGTCCTTGCCGACCCGTTCCGCTACCTGATCATTGCGACCTGTGCGCTGGTGGCAGTGGATGTGCTGGTCAGCCGCTTCGTGTTCGACGCCGGTGCGCTGTTCAACCGGGTACCCCAGCACTTCCTGGCCGTCATGGTGTTGGGCATGGCGGTGCACCATGCCGACACTACCGCGCGTAAATGGGTGGCCAGCGCGGTGGCGGTGCTGGTGGTCGGCGAGCTGGACCTGATGGCAATTGCTGGCGTGGGCTGGCAGGCGTTCTCGCGCTATATCGACATTGCCCTGCCGGCGATGCTGACCCTGATCTGGGTGCGCTCGGTGCCAGTGCCTGCCCTAGTGGCGCGGGCAGGGGCGTTGATTGCCTCGTCAACCTTGTATATCTACCTGACGCATTTCCAGTTCCAGTCGCTGGCAGACCGTATTTTCAATCATCCTCTGTTCGAGGTAACCCTGGCACTGGCCGGCGGAGTGCTTGTGGCGTACTGCTGGAATACCCTGTTGCGCCTTCTACTCACCCGCAGGAACAAGCAGGACCCGGCCCGCAGAGCAGATGCGGCCGAGCGCGCCACCTCCGCTTGAGCTGACGCACCCGGGGGCTGCTGCGCAGCCCCAGTTGCTCAAACGGTTTACCCCGCCTGCACGATGATCTGGCTCTGCAGGTCGCGGACCATCGCCTCCAGCGCCGGTTTCATGGCCATGAAATCCTCAGGCGTACATACCAGGTCCGGCCGGCTGAACCTGAAACGCCGCTCCACCACCACCGCATTGCCCTCCTGGGTGTAGCGAGCGCTGTAGTCGACGTTGCCCTCCTGCAACTTCACAGGTTTGGGAATCGCCAGTACATTGACCTGGGCCGGGAACTCGAAGCGCGAAGTTTCCACCACGTCGTTGGAAATGCACACGAAGCGCTGGCTGCGTTCCTTCTCCAGCGTGAAGCTGTACACGCTCTGCGAAATACCGCCCGCCAGGCTGGTCAGGGTCGCCACGCCCACTGGCCCTGGCAGGTTGACCAGGTTTTCCGTGTGCCCGTCCACGGTGCTGACAAAGTCGCCGTTGGCAGCAGGCGGTGCAACCTTGAACGAACCACTGCCACGCTGGCCATAAGCAGCCAGTACTCTTTCCACCAGCATGTCGCGGTCTGCCGGCTTCATCAGTTTCACGCCAAAGCGGCTCATCTCGCTGGCCCATCCCTTTACCGTCGACACGTGGGTGAAGTCGGCGGCGCCATCAGCCTTTACCTTGAACAACAAGTCACTGGAAACCTGGTTCAGCTGCATGGCCGGGGTTTTGCCAAACTCGCCGGTGGCCGTCAGCAGCACACGCTTGTTCAGCACGGTCAGCGGCAGGTAACCCGCTGCTATCGACGGGTCGGTCGAGTCGAGGTACAGGTCCAGGCTCGGCACATAGGTGATCACATGGTTCAGTAAACCCAAGGTCGGCACTTTGGGAAACACGTAGGCATTTCCCTGGTTCACCAGCGCAGGTGTGCTCTTGAGACCCGCCGCGCTCAACAGCGCTTCCAGTAACGCGACATGGTCCTTGCAGTCACCGTAGCGGTTGTCCAGCACGGTTTGCGCGGCATGCGGCACTACCCCGCCAGCACCGACATACACCGCCACATAGCGGATGTTCTCGCGCACCCAGTCACTGAGGACAAGCGCCTTTTCCCGCGCAGTGGGCAACCCCGCTGTCAGGCGCTTCGCCAGATCGTTGATCGGTGGGGTGACCTCGACCGTAGCCCTGGCCTGATACGCCTGGGCGAAATCCTTGAAGCCGGAGAAGGTCGACACCGCCAGGTAGTAGCCGTAGTCCAGGTACGACACCGCCCCGGTCTCGATCCGCGCCCGCGCAGCCGGCACATAGTCCCAGCGATGAACCGTGCGCCCTTGCCCGGTGGCAGGTGACGATGCCTCGAAACCGCGGGCATCGGCCTGCAGCGGCATATCCTGCGGCAAGTCATAGGTCAGCGAAAACTGCCCGACCGGGTGAAACGGCGGCGCAGTAATGTCTTCGAAGTGCCCTGGGAACAGCGGTGTCGTGCGGTTACGTTGATAACGCAGCACCAGCCGGTCGCCCACCGCCACCTCGGGGAAGATGACCACCTTGTTGACCGAGTCCTGGAACATCGGCGCCTGCGCAGAGGCGCGCTCCTGCTGCTCCTTGATGTGCGCGGCATCCACCTGCACCTTGCGGCCGTCGGGCTTTTGCGTGTACGCCTCCAGCACCTCCAGCGTTTCTAACGAACGGTTGTAGCTTAACGGCTGTTCGGCATTGGCCTTGATGGCGCGCTCTTCGTTGATCAGCATGACGCTGTCTACGTCCACACGGTAGCTACCGTCCTTCTGCACCACGAATGTCTGCGCGGTCTTCTCCAGGGTGACAGAACGGTCAATGCCATCGGTAAAGGCATGGGCAAGGCTGCCCCAGAGCATTGCAACAGGCAGCAGGACAGCTGCCAGGTAAGGCTTTTTCAGCATGGAGATCCTTCTCGATCAACGGGCAACAATCGACAATGATACTCATTGGCGCCCATTGGTGGCAAAATGATTCCATTCGTCAGGCCTGTCCGGCCAGTTCGGCCAGTACTTCTACCGAGGTGGTGACTTGGCGGAAGTGATGCTGCCACAACGCGATGCCCAGCTTGCCCGAACGGTCCAGCGAAGAGCCTACGGTCATGTCCGTCACCAGGGTAGGCGTCAGCCCCGCATCGAACAGGGCAAAGCCAGCGGCCAGCACGCAGGTTTCGGTCTGCAGCCCGCACACCAGCACCCGCTCTACACCCAGCTGCCGAATGTACGCGATAGCTTCGGCGCTCTGCCCGTAGCCATGCTTGATAAAGACCTGGTCGGCCTCGACCAGGCTCTCGTCCTCAGCCGCCGGGTGCCAGCCGAGTTGCCGCTCGAACGGTGTGACCTGTTCGTCATGCAGCTCGACCGAGGCAATGGTAGGGATATTCGCTGACAACCGCCGCAAACCATCGACCAGCCACTCGGGCGGGCTGAAGGTGGACTGGACATCGACGATGAGCAAAACCTGGCGCATAGCGTACTCCGGCCATTGGCAAAATGGCGCGGAGTATAACGCGTGGCCAAATCGGAAACCCTAGGCCCCAATACTTCTGTTCATGCCCTGGGCCCACGCTGCGGCCATCTTCTCCCCTATGCACTCAAATGCCGGATGGCTGTTGCGATAATCTGATAGCTCCGCCATCGCACGGTTGATGCCGACTTCGACTCTGTTGAGCAACTCATCGCAGCGCAATTGCGTAAGGTTGCAGGCGGTGCGCCCGAACTGCACCAGCATCTTGCGTTTGGGCCAGGCCTTGGAGCCGCCCAGCAACAGCCCCATGATGTCATGGCTGTTGTACACCGTCGTGGTCACAGCGGGTGCAAGCCGGATGTCGGCATCTTGCGCACAGTTCTCGTACAGCAGGCCGAAGTTCTTCAAGTGAGCATCGCCGTTCTGGATGCCCGCACAAAGCGCTACCAGCGTGAAGAAGCTTCCAGCGCGTCCGGTACCCGGCCGGGGGTGACATAAAGCTTGATCAGTTGCGCGCAGCCTTGGTAACTGCCGTCGTACTTCTTGCGCGTCCCCCACCCGGACAGCACACACATGTCTTCAAACCCGAGGTAGCCGTCGCAGCCGATATCGAAGCGCTTCACAACCAGAAATTGCCCATGCTGGCTCAGTTGAAATTCTGGTACTTCAAGGCCACAGTGCAAGGCCGCCCGCATGCAGAAAAACTCGTTGGCGGCCAACTGGGGAAACTCCGCTTCATTGAACGCTTTTACTAAGTGCGTAGCACCGCGATGCGTGAACCGGCCACCTTCGGCGCCAGGTTCGTCGATATCGCGCACCAGCACCTTGGGCTGAACACCCGATACCCCAGAGTAGATCGCGTAGGTACTCATGAGGTCATTGAACAGCTCTTTGGCACCGTCGTGTATAAGCAGATTGGCGAGGTTGATGCCAGGTAACGGCTGGTCGCTGGCTTGTTGGGCAGTACTGATGCGGCCAAGCTGGTGCGGACCGACAATCCCCAGCAGGGCAAAATCGTCAAAACCCCGCACCGACTTGCTGAAACGGCGCATCAATTCCTCTTTGAGGTGCCCTTCCGGGATATGCATTTCGAACAGTGGGTGTATGCCGTACTCCCACGTGTAGCTTTCAAGGCGCACCGGCATCGTCAGGGAAACAGCCTGTTCCTCAGTGACCGCCGCGTTGTAAACAAAGACCGAATCACGCGGGTTATCCTCGCTGCGGCCAAATGTTCCGACAGCCTCACCGCTGGCGCCAATGTACAAACGATCACGCTGGCTGGTCATGGATACCCCCGGCCTTCAACTCGTCAAGGGTCTTGCGCCGACGCCTGGGCGTTGCCGTCAACTCGTACCCCAGGCCCTCAAGGATTGCGGCGACCTTGGGGATCCCGACTTCGGGAATCGTGTTGTTCTCGATGCCCGAGATGGTCGCCCGGCTCATACCATGCCGCTGCGCAAGTTGTGCCTGTGACAGGCCAGCCTCCTTACGCAGTTTTTTTTATCAGATTGCCTAGTTCATTCATTCTTTAGTGCATCGAATACAGTGCAAAAATAGAAAAACCTTAAAAATGCATCGTATTCAATTCATTGTGCGTTGTATACGGCACTACATGCCGGCGCACGCTTCCCGCTGCTGGGTGAGATGGAAGGCATCCTCGAAAACGCCACCAAGGAAGCCACCATTCAGGGGCCGTTGCGCCACAACGCAGTGGGAACCTTCATCGAGAAGAACACCGGCACCAACACCGGTTCGAAAATCCCGTGGCTGGACTGGGAGATCATCCCGTAACCGAAATCTGTGCGGCCATTCGCTCCCACAACATTTCCATGAGGTCAGCACTCTATGCTTTTGTCAGTTCGCCTATCTTCTCCAGCCGCGCCCGCACGATATTGCGGCTGATGTTCAGCAACCGCCCCGTCTGCAACTGGTTACCGTGGCAATAGCGGTACGCCGCCCTGAACACTGTCTCCTCGATATGCTCATACAGGTTTGGCACATTCTGCTCGAACAGCGCCAGCAATGCGCTTTCCAGGTCGGGCGGGGCCGCACTCGCTGCCGGCAAGTAGGCCTGTGGCACGGGCGCCGCTACCTGTGGCCGCATATCGACCAGGTGCAAGTCCGCTGGCGCCACCACCTGATACCGGCACACCAGCAACGCATGGTGAATGGCGTTCTCCAGCTCGCGAATGTTGCCCGGCCAGCTATGCGCCAGCAGTTTGCGTTCGGCATCCGGGCTGAGCGAAGCGCGCTCGTACCCCAAACGCCGGCAATGCTCTTCGATGAAAAATTCCGCCAACGGCAGGATGTCCCCCGGCCGCTCGCGCAGCGGCGGCAGCCGGATGGTCGCGACGTGCAGGCGGTAGAACAGGTCCTCGCGGAAATGCCCCGCCACCACCGCATCGGCCAGGTTGACGTTGGTTGCCGCCACCAGCCGCACGTTGATCGGGATCGGCGTGCGTGAGCCCAGGCGCACCACTTCACGCTCCTGCAGCACCCGCAGCAACTTCACCTGCATGTTCAGCGGCAGGTCACCGATTTCGTCGAGAAACAGCGTGCCGCCATTGGCCGCCTCGAACCAGCCGGCCTTGTTGCTGGTGGCACCGGTAAACGCGCCTTTCTCGTGGCCGAACAGCTCGCTCTCCACCAGGGTTTCGGCAAAAGCACCGCAGTTCACCGCCACGAATGGCTCACGCCCACGGCGGCTGAGGTGATGGATGTGGCGGGCGACCAGCTCCTTGCCGGTGCCGGTTTCGCCGATGATCAGGGTATTGGCCTCGCTGGGCGCCAGGCGCTCGATACGGCTGAGCAGTTCCTGGGAGCGCGGATCCTTGAACACAAGCACGGTGGCACGTACCGACTTCGTCAGCTCGCGGGCATTGGGGTGGGTGATCAGCGACATGGGGGGCATTCCTGGCAGTTGACGCGCCAGCCAATAGTGCATGAAACAAATTAGATCAAAAAATTATTAATTAGTATTTATATATTCGAATTGGAAATATTCAATATTTCAACAGTCAACTGCTGCTACAGCAGCAACCCGCCAGCACTCCCCTGCACGCCGTTCAGCAAGCCAACCCCTGCCCGTTTCAGCAACACCTGATCCAAAGCCCCGTCAACCTTGGCCTGCAGGCCATTTTCAAATGGCTGGCATGCATTTCGCTCCAGGCCTGTCAAACCTTTGCCTGGAGCCGCACATGAACAACCCCTGGCGTCATGCCCTTACCCTGCTGCTTGGCCTGTTCACCAGCCTGGCTGCACTGGCGGCGGAGCAACCGGCGGCAGTGCGCATTGCCATTGTCGCCTTCACCCAAGGTGGTGCGCCGGTGTTCGGCGGTATCCCCGGGCGGGTGATCGAGGAAGGCTGGCTGGAACAGCAACTGGCCGCTCGCGGCGTGAAACTGCAATGGACCGCCCTGCCCCATGCCGGCGCCGGGCCGCAGATCAACGAAGGCTTCAGCAACGACAGCCTGGACTTCGCCGTGCGCGGCGACCTGCCCTCGGTGATCGCCGGGGCCGGCCAGGTGCCGGGCAAACTGGTAGTGCCCGGTGGCAGCGGCAACAACATCTACCTGGTGGTGCCAAGCACTTCCACGGTCCGCAGCATCCAGGACCTCAAGGGCAAACGCCTGGCCCTGCACCGTGGCCGGCCTTGGGAGTTCGCCTTCAGCAACTTCCTGCAAAGCCAAGGCCTGCAACTGAGCGACTTCAAGATCGCCAACCTCAACCCGCAGGTCGGTGCCGCTGCGGTGTCCGCCGGCAAAGTGGACGCCGCCGTGCTGCTCAACGAAGCCTATGCCCTGGAAGACAAAGGCGTGGCACGCATCCTCTGGTCGACCAAGCAAGGCGCCAACGACTGGCGGCTGGTGTCGGACCTGTGGGGCACCGACCGCTTCGTTCAAGAGCACGCCGACCTGACGCAACTGGTGGCCACCGCCTGGGTGCGTGCGGCCTGGTGGATCTCCCAGGAGCAGAACCGCGACGCGTACTACGCGCTGTCATCGCGTGCGGGCGTCAGCGAAAGCGTATTGCGCCGTGACGACCAGGACGACCCGGTGGCGTGGAAAGCGCGCTGGGCACCGAAAAGCGACGCCCAGCTCAAGGCCCACTACGACGCGCTGGGCCAGTATGCCCTGGCCAATCGCCTGATCCGCGCGCCCTACGACATCACCCACGACCTGGCCACGGGCTTCACCCGCCAGGCCCTGATCGACCTGCAACTGACCCACTACTGGCCGTCATCAGACGCTCAACTTAGCCAACAACCTTGAGACCCTGACTCATGAATCTGCCTGCATCCCTCATCTTCGGCCTCAGCGCCCTGGCCTTGTCCATCGGCGCCATGGCAGCCGAAACCTACGCACCCAAGCCCGACCCGCAACAGGGCGATGGCCGCGTGTCAGCCTTCTACACCTGGACCAAGGCCATCCCCGCCACGCCCGGCAAACTGTTGCGCAGCGAGCCGCTGGAACAGGCCTTGAGCCTGCCCAACGCGGCCAGCGCCCAACGCATCCTCTACACCTCGCTGGACGGCATCGACGGCAAGACCCCAGTGGTGGTGTCCGGCGCGCTGTTCATCCCCAAAGGCAAGGCGCCAGCAGGTGGCTGGCCGGTCGCCAGCTGGGGCCATGGCACAGTCGGCGTGGCCGATATCTGCGCGCCGTCCTGGGCCGGGCGCAGCTACCGCGACGTGCAATACCTCAACCGCTGGCTCGAAGAAGGCTACGCCATCGTGGCCACCGACTACCAGGGCCTGGGCGTACCCGGTGGCCATCCGCTGCTGAACAACCGCATGGCCGCCTACGGCATTCTCGATGCAGCCAAGGCCGTTGTGGCCGGCGTACCGGGGCTGGCCGACAAAGTGCTGATCATCGGCCAGTCCCAGGGCGGTGCCGGGGCGTTTGCCGCTGGCGCTTACGCGGCCACCTATGCGCCCAAACTGGGGGTCAAGGGCAGCATCGGCACTGGCGTGATTTATACCATCGGCGCGAAAAATGTCGGTGAGCAAGACCAGGACAAAGTCGACCCGGCCTTGGCCTATGGTTTCTACACCCTGCTCGCGGCCCAGCAGTACGACCCGAGCATCGACCCACGCGACTTCTACACCGACAAAGCTCTGCCGTTGTTCGAACAGGCACGTACCAGCTGCCTGTCATCGCTGGTCAGCGACGTGGTCGGCACCGGCCTGACCCCGGCCAATGCCAAGAAAGACTACAAGGGCGACAAGCTCAAACCATGGCTGGCGCAGGTGTCGTACCCGACCCTGAAGCTGGCCCAGCCAATCTTCATCGGCACCGGCGCCGAAGACAAGACCCCCGCCGCCGCCACCCAGGTGGCGCTGATGCAGGACGCCTGCAAGGCCGGCTCCGTGGTGCAAGGCCACTTGTACAAGGGCTTGGGCCACAGCGAAACGGTGAATGCCTCGCTGAAGGACTCGATCCCCTTCGCCCGCCAGGTCATCAGCGGCCAGCCGGTCACCCCCAATTGCAGCCCAAGCGTCCAGTAAGGAGGCCACCCCATGAGTATCGAATTCTTCACCCGCCTGCCGTTGCACGGCGAAACCCAGTTCCTGCCCGGCGACCCGCGCAACCGTGGCGACTGGCATGCGGGCGGGGCTAGCACCGGGGCGGTGTCGGGGTTTGCCGTAGGTGATCACTTCACCTATATCGACTACCTCGGCCAGATCGCCCGCGCGGCGGAAATCAACGGTTTCGGCGGCGCGCTGATGGTCAACGCGCCGACCGGCGAAGAACCGTGGACGGTGTGCTCGCTACTGGCCCGGGAAACCCGCACGCTGAAGTTCGTCACCGCGTTCCAGCCCTACCATTACACCCCGTGGGTGGCCGTGCAGCAGGCCGCGACCTACCAGCGCGCCACCGGCAACCGCCTGGTGTGGAACATCATCAACGGCGGCTCGGATGCCATCCAGCGTCAGGTCGGCGACTTCGAGGGCCATGACGAACGCTACGCTCGCGCCACCGAATTCATGGACGTGGTGCGCGGCTATTGGCACAACGAGCAGTTCCACTACGAAGGCACCTATTACCGTGCCGAAGGCGGCGGCCTTCGCGGCCCACTGAAAAAGGCCGAACTGCCGCTGATCTGCACGGCCGGCTCGTCGGTGGCTGCGCGGGAATTTGCTGCCAAGCACGCCGACTTCTACCTGATGCGCGCCGAACACCCGGACGAGATCGCTGCGCTGATCGCCGACATCCGCGCCCGCGCGCTGAAGTGGGGACGCACCGATATCCGCTTTGGCCTGTCCATCGACGTCATTGCCCGCGACACTGAAGAGGCGGCGTTGGCCGAGGCCAAGCGCTTCTTCGACGAAGGCGTGGCCAACGGCACGGTCAAAGCCCGCGCGGCTCACGCTGGCCTGCGCACGGCACGCAAGCTGAGCTACGAACATGGCTACAACGACAAGGACGAGCAACAGGCCTTCGACGACTTCTTCATCCACCCCAATGTGTGGACCGGCTTCGGCTACATCGGTATACCGCCGGGCTGCGCGCTGGTAGGCAGCTACACCAACGTGGTGGCGCGCATCCACGAGTACCACGGCATCGGCATCGACCTGTTCTTCCTGGCCGGCTACCCGCACCTGGAAGAGGCCTACCGCATCGGCGAGCACATCCTGCCGCACTTCCATGCGCAGCGCGCAGCCCTTGCCCGCCCGGCAACCGAACCCGTGCAACTGCACGCCAGCACCGGAGCCTGACGCCATGGCCAGGGACGGTTACCCACTGAGCCGGCGCAGCTTCCTTGGCCACGCCGGCGTGCTGGCCGGCGGTTTGCTGGCCGGCTGCGGCCCCGCCGACAGCCCGAGCCATGCCGTGGCCGACCAGCCGCGCCATGGCGGGCGGCTGCGTTTAGGCATCATCGACGGCAACCAAAGCGGCAACCTCGACGCCCACAAGCCCATCGGCAGCGGCATCGTGCGGGGCTTTGCGCTGTATAGCAAGCTGTGGGAATGGGACGAGCAGATGCAGCCGCGCCTGGCCCTGGCCGAGTTCGCCGAGCCCAACGCCGATGCCAGCAGCTGGACCCTGCGCCTCAAGCCCGGGCTGGAGTTCCACCATGGCAAGACCATCGACGCCGATGACCTGATCTTTTCCATCCGCCGCCTCACCGACCCTCAGCTGGCCTCGCCCTACGCGGCGCTGCTGCACTGGGTGGACCGCGACAACCTGGTCAAGCTTGACGAGCGCACCGTACGCCTGAGCTTTCGCGAGGGCCGCAGCTACCTGCCGCTGCCGGAGACCTGGGTCAACTTCGGCGGCATCGTGCCGGTGGACTACCACCCGGTCACCAACCCGGTCGGCGCCGGACCTTACAAACTGAAAAGCTTCACCCCGGGCCAGCGCTCGCTGTTCACCCGCTTCGACAACTACTACAAACCCGGCAAGCCCTACGCCGATGAACTGGAGATCATCGACTTCAAGGACCAGACTGGCCGCCTGGCGGCACTGCGCGCCGGGCAGATCGACATGGCCAACGTGATGTCCACCGAGCACCTGCAGGTGCTGCAGGCCGACCCACGGTTGCGCCTGCTGAAGTCGGTGAGCGGCAACTGGCTGTCGTTCGACATGAACACCGCCAAGGCCCCGTTCGATGACCCGCGCGTGCGCGAGGCGTTCCGCCTGCTGGCCGACCGTGACGAGCTGGTGCGCCGTGCGCTGAATGGCCAGGGCCGGGTGGCCAATGACCTGTATGCACCGTTCGACCCCACCTTCGACCACAGCATTGGCCCACGCCCCTATGATCCGCAGCGTGCAGCGCAGCTGCTGCGTGAAGCCGGCCACGAGCAGTTGCAGGTGGAGCTGGTGACCACGGCCGGGCCGGGGCTGGCTTCGGCACTGGTGCTGGCCGAGCAGGCCCGGCGCATCGGCGTGACGATCAACGTGCGCCAGGTTGACCTGGCTACCTTCCAGGGCCCGCAGCGGGATGACTGGACCCTGAGCACCGGTGGCAGCATCGGCGCGCCGTTCCTGGCCAGCGCGATTCATACCGACGCGCCGTTCGCCGTGGCCAACAAGACCCACTTCAACGACCCCGAATTCAGCCAGGCTTTTCTCGCCGCCATGGCCCAACCGGACCTGGAAAAGCGCAAGGCGCTGGTGCACCGGGCGCAACGCATCCAGTACGCGCGTGGCGGCATGCTGATCTGGGGTTTTGCCGACCTGCTCGACAGCGTCAGCACCCGCGTGGGTGGCGCGCAGGCAGAGCAGTCGCTGTTCAGTACCTGGCGGTTCGAGAGTTTGTGGCTCAAAACCTGACTTTGTAGCGCCATACACCTCCCACTGAGACCGCATCAACCCATAACCGCAGGCGCGGCTGCGCCCTCGCTTTTCCCCATTCCTACTGTCGAACGAGGCCCAGCCAATGCCCCGCGTTACCTTGCTGCACCCAAAATTCCAGCCCAGTGCCCTTGCGCTGGCGATTCTGGCCACCAGCACGTCATTGGCCCACGCCGAGGACACCCAGCTGCAAACCGTCACCGTGCAGGCCGAGCAGAGCGACGACGACGCCCT
>NZ_BCBJ01000140.1:0-15973 GCF_001320605.1 Pseudomonas sp. NBRC 111133
CCATCGCTAGTGTTTGTTGCGGAACCGCCATTTCCAACCTGTAAACACTGGGCTGGCGCCATTCGAAATGTGCCATCGTTAGTTTCTGGTGATCCGCGTGGCACATTTGGTCGAGTCGCCAAAGTGCCACCTGCACGCTAGGAGTACATTTGTACTCCTAGCGCCAGCAGCTGATCTCAGGCACCAGATCACTCAAAGGAACACCGTTGGAGCATGTTCCTTGGCCTTCCCCCTTCTCTGCCGCGGGGAGCCCTTTCTCTGTTCGGTCTTGCGCCCGTTCCCAGGACTGTTCAGGTTCACCCCGTAGAGCTCACACAAGCTTGCGAGCTGCTCAGCCGGTATCAAGCGGTGCGTGTTGCTCAGTCGCAGCAAAATGGCCTTGGGAGTGCGCCTGTGAGCCGTAGCCAGAACGTCGATCGCCGAGCCGTCACGGTAGCTCGCAACGAGCCGCTGATCTTCCTCGTCTGTCCATTTGCTGCCTTGGGCGGTCGACTCAGCGCCAGTACTGCTAGGCGCAGGTGCCTGTTGCTGTTGCTGTTGCTGCACCTGCTCAGTTGCCCGGGCTGGCGCCGACGGCGTCAGCGCAGGTACCGCAGGAAGCTCCGAATCAAGGACCGTTGAAAGCATGGCCAACCACCTGGTGCGATCAGTGTCGCGAGAGTGGTGGAAACCAACGCTGCCGATCACCACCATCGGGTTCACATTCAACGCTGCTGCGATCTGCCAGGCGTGGTAGTTGTCCAGGAGGTCCTTGCCGGTACGCCAGCGGGAGAACTGGGTCTGGCTGACACCGAGAAACTCGGCAGCCGAGACGTCTCCGTGGAACCCTTTGACCACCTTCAGCTGGTCAAGCCAGTTAGCAGCGGTCTTGACCAACTTCACATGCGGACTATTCGTCTGGTTCGAGAACGGCGTCGACCGCTTGGCTCGCTGGGATAACGAGGCGGCGCCGGCGGCGGCGGCCAGGCGCAGGTGTGCGGTGAGCGGTACGCGCTCATCGCCGCACTCGATGCCGGCTTCATCCAAGCCCGCAGACAGATTGATCAGGATCGCGATGGATCGATTCGTCATCTCATCTTGTTTGGCCATGCCCCCTCCCCTGGATCCGCTGAGGATCGCTACATGAGGCCCTGGGATACCGAGGGCCGCCTTCAGACCTACATCATAATGGCAAATCTAATTCACCACACGTACCTATACGTCGCGTGAGGTGATTTCTTTTATAGGTGATTGCCGGCCTGTAGTGCGTGGTCCGTCTGTGTGTTTGGTCTAGTCACACACACAGAACGCAGCTTACAATCTCCCATGGCGCCCAGCAGACGCCAGCTACCCGTCATCGCGAAGCTGCACGAGCAGCACTGCCAGCTACTCAAGATTCGGACCATAACTTTGGCCCTGATGCATAGCGGTGGACGGGTGACGCAGCAACAAGTAGGGCCGGAGAGATATCGTGGCAACCGAACACACTCGACCTACCACCGTTGCGCGTATCAAGCGCGTAGCTAAATTAATCAAGCAAGAGAAGAGCATTCCTCATCATGCTGCCCTTGATGAAGCGGCGCAGAGTGCTGGCTTTCAGAACCTCCGGCATGCCCAGTCAGTTTTAGGGACCGCAAAGAAACTCCACCAGACTTTTGTATCCTTCTACTGGAAAGATCACGGCCAGAGCCCAGATCCCTTCAAACGTGGTCCTGAACTTCGATCGGGGCGGACCACCCTGTCATTCCTGCTGCCGCTCCCCCTGACAGAAATTCTCCCAGGAAGATCTCTTGAAAGGACAGCCTACCTATCCGGTTTTCGGCTGGAGGCCCCTGATCATCTGGAGCTCAGGGGTGATGCTTATAGCGAGCACGACGGCCTGAGGAAGGCGCAACGGGCCGCACTCGCTCTGAATTTCATGGCTGTGACAGGTTTCCGAGCCCCATTTGTAAACGAGACCTATGGCACAAGCCTGAATCTCTCAAAAAAGGCGGATCACAAGTCTACCTGGTACGACGATGAGTCGAAGTGCATTGTCATTCTGGATGAGCCATATCGGCATTTGTTCCGAGAAGAGATCGACTGGGCTAAAGAGCACGGGTTTCATACAGTTGGGATTCGATGGCGAGGGGTCTATTCGGCCGGCGAAACCCCACGCCTCCACTCGGTATCAGCCGCTCTAATCACGCGTTCGGCCAAGAAGCTCCATGCCCTCGAAGCCCGGTTACAAGCTGAGGAGTGGACATACGACTCTCACGCATACAACAGCCAATTCATCAGCCCGGCTAGAGCGCTCAGTGGAAAAAGGAGGCGTGCGAGGATAATGCCACCCCCTCAAGGGGTTGAGCGAGACGGCGCTGTGCCTTGTGGCCCCGGTGAGCCGGGATTTCGCTCGCGATGGCGGCCGGCTCGCCGCATGGACTTGGATAAGCACTTACAAGTCGGCCCTATTTTGGAGAATTTCCCGTTCTCAATGATTTTTAGCCCTACGTCACCGCTTATTGATGTCCGCATAACCCTTAACAAATGGTTCGAGGAAGAGTACGAAGATGCAGAGCTTCCCGACAAGCAGATGCGCCAGGACTACTACTCACCGGCCCCTACCCCCATCAGAGGAGCAGCTGACGTCCTGGCAGGGCTAGGAGTGGTCAGGCAGATGGTTTCAGATGGGTATCAAGACTGCAAGCCAAAGAAGGACCTCCTAGACCGCCTAGATAGATGCGAAGAGTGGGTTCGCCGGTTCGCTGCACGTAGAAACCCGTAACCCTCCCCCGCAGCCTCAAACAACAAAGCCCGCCATGATGGCGGGCCTTGCGAGTAGTGCGGAGGTCAGCGAGCTGGGTTGAAGATGAGCACACCTATCCCAAGCATGAGGAAAGGAAAGCCGATCGCCCCCATCGTCGCAGCCGCATCCAGAGCGTAGTACAGCTCAAACGCTGCCCCAGCGACCAAGACCCCCAGCATGAGCACGATGAAACCGGCGATCCCCCTTTGGGACAGGACCACACCGGCCGCCGATAGAATCATCACAGCGGTCTTCTCTGGTGACATGTTCAGAGCGATGTTCACCAGCTGCTGATCGATCACCATGGGACCGATGCAGAAAATCCCGACGGCCAAACACATTGCGCCCAGGACCCGATAAACCGAGCTTCGGTCAACACCGTCCACTGCGTCCAACTCATGCTTTTGCATCACCTACCCCCTTCTGTTCTGTGTTTTTGGCTGCCTCAAACAGCCCGCCCCCAGTCGATCCGTTAGTCGGTCAGGTAAACCCGCTTCCTCGCCTGCTCTTCACGCATCCCGATGTAAGCCATCAAGGTGTAGAACAACACCAGACCTCCTGGCGCAAGGTACATGACAGCCTTGGCCCCGAGGATGCCCAAGGCATCCAGCTGAGCTCGGATCTGCTCAACCTGGTCGCCTGCAGGTACCGGTTCGATTCCCTGAGTCAGTCCAGTTCCCATGATCAGAAACAGGGCCAAACCGAACAGCCCCATGAGCTTCCACATACGTCGGGCAGGTTTGGACATCACCAGCATGGTGATGCACAACATCAGGCTAAGGATGTAGTACCTGGCTGTATTTTCAGTGAACCCTAAGTGTTCAACCCCGGCATCGAACAGGCCGACGATACCAATCATTGCCCCCGCGAGCGCAACCCCTGCAAACCAACCAAAAACGATCCCGAACAGCGATTTCATATCTCGATTCCTTATGGCTGGTGCTCAGCGCATCCAGTTAACTATTAGAGCTCCACCCCTTGTTCGGTGGAGCCTTAGATTCGGAGGTGGTCGGCACCGGCCACCCCGAGACTTCACCGACTACTCGGCGTAAGCGTCCAACTGCTTCTTCAGTTCGGTGCGCTGCGCATCGAGCATTTGGTTGAGCTGATCCGCTTTGAACACATCGAACGGAGCCCGGACAAACGCCAGCACCTCGATCGCCGCCAATGTCTTGCCTTCGACTTTGCTCGACTGCTCAGAGGCCGCGGCGTCGGGAAGGCCCAGCATCTTGGTGCAGGCGCTGCTCGTGTAGTCGTAGCAGCCCACCTTCGCCTCACCTGCCAGAACAGCGCTGCGGAAAGAGACGCTCGGGAAGATAGTGGTACCACTCACAATCCCAGCCATGATCAGTACCAGGCCGAAGGCACTGCCCATAAATGCGCGAAAGGCGCCGATGACGAACGCGAAGACGCTGACACCGGACAAAAAGAACGAGAGGGTTGGAGGAGTTACCAACCACGAGGCATGTTTCAGGTCCTCGGGGCTCACAGGAGCCTTGAAGTTCAGAACGGCTGCGCTGATCACGGCAAACACGACGAACAGCACCGGCACGGCCAGTAGCAGGCTTGCGATGATCAGAGGCCCCTTGGCGGCCGTCCCTGGCGCAGGGTCGACGTATTCACTGGAGGATTCCTGGTTACTCATAATGCTCACCTGCTGGGTTAGTGACTAGGGATGTAGGGGGCGTGTTTTCCTGGCTGTGCAAGCCCTTGCGGATCTCTTCTTTCAGCTCCTGGCGCTGGGCATCGAGCATTCGGTTGAGCTGGTCCGCTTTGTACACATCGAAAGGTGCTCGCAGGAAAGCCATCACCTCGATCGGCGCCGATGTCTTGCGTTCAACTTTGCTCGACTGATCGGATGTCGCGCTGCTGGGGAGGCCAAGCATCTTGGTGCAGGCAAGGCTCGTGTAGTCGTAACAGCCGACCTTCGCCTCGCTTGCCAGCACGGCGCTGCGGAACGAGACGCTGGGGAAGATGGTGGGCATAGCAAGCACACCAATCATGATGAGGAACAGTCCCAAAGAGCTGCCTCTGAAGGTTTGCAGGGCGCCACCCATGATGCACATGAAGCTGAAAAATGCGCAGATGAACGACAGCGATGGCGGAACCACCAACCAGGAAGCGAGGTGCAGGTCCTCGGCGCTCACGGGAGCCTTGAAGTTCAGGACGGCGGTGCTGATTGCCGCAAACACGACGTACCCCACCACCGCAGCCATGAAGACGCTCGCGAAGATCAGTGATCCCTCGCCTGCCGTCCCCGGCGTGTGATCGAAGTAGTCATTGGAAGAATCGTGGTCACTCATGATGCTCACCTGTTGAGCTCGTCGCTTCGGATGTGGGGAGGGTGTCGGGCTGAGTTTTCAGGCCCTTGCGCATCTCACCTTTCACTTCCAGGCGCTGTGTATCGAGCATCTGGTTGAGTTCATCCGCTTTGAACACATCGAACGGAGCTCGAACGAAGGCCATCGCTTGGACAGGGATGAATTGGTGGACACTCGGCTGGGCCGGCTGATCTAGGTTGGCTGCGCGACTGGGTAACCCCAGCATCTCGGTACAGGCGAGCAAGCTGTAATCGTAACAGCCGATTTTCGCTTCCCCAGCCAGAACAGCACTGCGCAGTGAGACACTCGGTTCAGTGGAAACGGCGCCGATAAAGCTGATCATGAGCACACCGAAGCTCAGGGTCATCGGGCTAATCAACTGAAGCACGAGTGCGAAGCCTATGATCAACAATGCGCCGGAGATAAAGGGGAGCAAGTAGGGGGCGTGCACCAGCCAGGATGCATGCTGTAGATCCTCAGCACTGACCGGTACTTTGAAAGTCAAGACGCCGATGCTGATTGCCGCAGCAATGACATACAGCCCTAGCAACGCGAGGAACAGCCCCCGGAAAGTCAGCTTTCCTTCGCCGGCCGAAGCTTCTGCGCGAGCGAAGTATTCGCTGGATGAATCGAAGTCACTCATGGTGATCACCTTCTGAGTTCTAATTGTGGATGAGAGGTCCTGAGCTCTACAGCTTCAGGTCCTTGCGAATGTCTCTGGCCGACGGCATCCCGCGGTACCGATGCACGGTGACCCCGACGGCCTTCATCAGCTCGTCGCGACGCCGGTCCTTTGCCTTGGCCTTGCCGCTGTTGTGCGTGGAGTCGTCGACCTCGACCAGCGCTACCGGCTTGAGCTGCTTGTCGCAGAGCAGGAAGTCGCAGCGGTTGTGGGCGACCATATGCCGTGCGTGGTTCTTGTCGGTCATGGCGGTGGCTTTCACCTTGATGAAGGCGCCGAAGACCACCTGGGGCGCGATGACCAGGTCGTCGCGTACCGCCTCCTTGAGCCGCCAGAAGAAGTCCTGCTCGCGCTCGGTGAGCAGGGGGATGCACTGGTAATGCTTGGTCGAGTAGCCTTTGCGGCGCTTCAGCATCGCAATGGCGAAATACGCAAAGGCGCAGATCACCAGCGCGGGAACAAGCACTCCATCCATGCTGTTGAGAATTGACATACCTACTCCTAAATAGATTCTTTACGCGTACCAATACGCACACTGGCTAAAAAATGGCGTGTAGTCCGCCTGTGATGTTGGTCAAGTAAATGTGATTTCGCTTCCAGCTCGGGAGGAGCACGCGCCTCCGCCGATCAACAAACCTGCCCTGGGTATTGCTCGTTGGGCGTGGAACCGTTAGGGTGAGTCATCCTCCCTTAGCGACACGCTCGTGTCGTGCAACACCTCTCTCCAAACCTCCCGTAGCCAAAGCAAGTCACCGTCCTGCAATCATGCGCGCCGACTTGACCAATCACACAAACGAACCATTCGAAGCCTGCCCCGCCTGGCACGATCATGAGCGCCAGCAACGCCGCTAGACGTGATCCTCCGAGAGATGCCCGGTGACCGCCGGCAGCTGATGCGAGGGTTGGACACCCACCACCCGCTTGCCCCGTCGAGAACCCCGGCCTTTCCCCTCGCCCGCGGCTTCCGTCTCTTTCACCGCCCGAGCGGCCATGCCTTCATTGACCATGTCCAGGATTTCCTGGGACATCCGCTGCTGCACAATTCGAGAGTTCCCCATGCGGTAGTTCGCATCGGTACGCTCGGTATCCGCAGCCTTCGCCCATTCCCTCAGGGTGTCCCGGGCCTCACCGATGCTCCCCTTGATCTTGACGAAAATCTCGAACATCAGCGGGTCAATGGAAACGGATGATTTCTTGGATTTTCCGCCCGCTTCCCGGCGGTAGAAGATCCGGATGAAATCGTCAGCCATGTTCGCCCCCTGCAACGATCAGTAGGTAGTGCATCAGGCCACTTCCAGGTGCAGGTCACTGACCAGGCGCCCGGTGATATCTGGGCAACCGATGAACAGGCCACCATGCAGGCGACCCTGGCGCACCATCGACGCAACGGTATCGGCCGCCTGGGATACGGAGACACCCACTACGCCCGCGATCGCCGCCGCAGTCAGGGCCGCATGACGCAGGATGGCCAGCTCGATGCGCGACTCAACCTGATCGCCCTCGAACAGCAGGGCAGCATCGGCGCCGACCAGCTCAGCCACTTTGGAAAGCGCCCCCACGCCGGTGATCGCAGCAAAGGTCTCGGCCTCTTGTTCAGGGCTAACAACCAGCGATAGGCCCCCCACTTGTTCGGTGTGCTTCGCGACAGGTTCCACCGCTTCACCCACCACCCCAGCGGTCTCGCAGTAACGCAAAACTGCCTGGATCTGCTCATTCACCTCAATGGATTCCATCGCACGGGTCAGCGCCACGTACAGCAGGTGGAGCTCTTGGCGCAGCTCTGGGGTATCCAGCACCAGCGGCAGGCCGGCATCGGTGATCAGGTTGAGGAAGTCGCTCAGCAGAACCACCTGCGGAAACTCCAAACCTTTCGAGCGGTGGGCAGTACAAAGAATGACGGTCGCGTCGTTGATGTCGCTGACGCAAGCATCCTTGATGCGCTGTACCAGGCTCGGGATTTGATCGCCATACTGCTTGGCAACACTGATGAGGGCGTGGATCTCTTTGTCATCGGTGTCGTTGGCATAAGCCTCCAGATCTTGGAGAGAGCGGAACGCACTGAGCAAAGGATCGCGCAGACGGACACCCGTGTTGGCGCGCAGGTGGTGCACTTCAACGAGCTTGTCGAACGGGTACTCGTTGACGCCACCCACGAAGTGAAGACGCTGGCCTTCCAGCAGCTGGACAGCACTGGCGAACAGCTTCGCATTGGTGCGCCCGATGATCGCGTAAGGCTTGGTGCGGTCGACGGCAAAACGGGTAGTCAGCTCATGGCGTGAACTGCGCACTGGATCCTGCTCGCCGGCGAACTCACGCAAGAGCATGGTGGCCAGCTCGGCGATGCCGGCGCCATAACGGTGGCTCTCGCTCAGCGATACGACCTGGTCGAACTGCGACGGTTCGAAGGTGTTGTAGGCACCACGGAAACCGAAGATTGCCTGGAAGTCGTCACCGGCCAAGCGCAGCGGGCAGTTCTGCCGCAGGATCACCGCAGCAAAGACAGGATTGGTGTCCTGGTACTCGTCCAGAAGGATCTGGTCGTAACGGTGGCTCAGGTCAGGGTCACCCAGGCTCCACAGTTTCAGGTAGCCGTCGTGCGGCATTCGCAGATGAGTGGTTTCCAGGAACTCAGCACGCTCGGCTTGGCTATCGCCGCACCCGCGAGACCATTGGCGCAAGCGCTGCAGGTCTTCCCAAACAACCTTCGCCCACTCCGCTGTTTTCTCACGGTCATCGCCAACGATCTGTGCCGGCACATGCGCTGCCAGGATCTCCCGGTCTGCAGAGACCATGTAGTTGTGCAGAGTGACGTAGAGGTGGCGAGCGAACGCCATTGGGATGCCGTACTGCTTGGCCAGGTGGGATGGGTGGAGATCATCCTGCTTGCCAACCTTCTTGAACTGGCCACCGACTTCCCAAGCAAGCCCATGACTGGTCTTGGTGGTCACGTTGTCAGGGAAGCGAGCAGCTGCGTCCTCCTTGTTGGCCTTTCCAAAGGTCACATACAGCAGGCGCTGGGTTGGGAACTGCAGGGCGTGCTTGATGAGCAGCGAGGTCTTACCAGCACCCGCCTTGGCGCGGATCAGCAAGCGCTTGGCGGTACTGCCCAGGGCAACAGCCTGGTCTTTGTTTGGGGTGAAAGCTTTCGCGGCCATTGCCGGCCTCCTTGAGGTGCGAGTGGTGAATCAATCGTCGTCTTTGCGGAACATGTTGAGGCTGTCATTGAAGATGCAGTGAGGGTCTTCCTGATCCATCAGCCGTTCCTTCTTGCTGAACTTCACGTTTGGGTCAGCAAACAGGTTGAAGAACAGGACCATCGGAATGCTGGCTGCGATCACCAGGAGTAACGAGCCGGCGAAGGCCCAGCCACCAAAGGCCTGTCGAACGTATGCAGCAAACAGACAAGCTGCAGCAGCCAGAGCGATCGACCCGGCCCCCTTCCCAACCTGCTTCATCACAAAGGACTTGTTCATCTCGGTGGCTCCTTGGCACAACCATTTATGGCTCCACAATACCTATAGATTTGTATGGATGCAAGGCAAATTATAGTTACGTGTTACGAATACAGGCACAACCATTTATGACTCTGTAGCGAGAAAAGCGTTGGCCGCCAGCACAACCATTTATGCCCTAGGAGAGACAAAAGCGGAAAGCCGCAGCACAACCATTTATGCTTAAGCGCAGCCATAAAAGCCGGCCCCGTCGGCGCCGATACGCCGCCCAGCAACCAAAAGGGAGGCGCTCGCTGGCAGAGATACCCCGGGCCGCAATCGCCTAGGGGCATGCACGCATGCAATGAGCTGAGAATCATGGAGGCAATGAAGTGCTTCCCACCCACGAGACACCGAACAGAGAAAAGCGGCTCCAAGCACCCTGAGCTGAGACGAATCCGACCAAGCACCACCACTCGGCACCAGGTGCTGACTACTGCCAGCCAATCGTCAATACCCGCCTGCCCGGTCACAAGCGGCACCAGGAGAGCAGCAGGGTCGGCCTCGCCAGGCAGGTCACATACCACCCACCGCCAGCCAAGCATCACACGCTGCGAGCCGGATCGAGCACCGCCAGCACAGATCCAGCTTCACCCACCACCGGCCGCCGGGCATCGCACTCTGCCGGCCACGCCAGGATCGCAAACCGCAGCAACAGGTCTCACACCGCCCACCACCGACCGCGACCGATCATCGGAGGCCAGCTGCAGGACCAGCATCGAGCCCCTGCACAGCCAGCCTCTCTCCTCCCCCCGTCGCATCCTTCTCAGCCCGTCGCTCTCCTCCCCCGTCAGATCCTTCTTGGGGTCGCCACCGACTGCCGGTGGCCTGTTTCGCTTGACGCAACCCGCAGGGACTGACGGTTGAGCGCCGGCCGAGGTGCGTAGCGAAAGGCACAAATGGTTATGCTGTCGGCAGGAGAAAAAGCGCCAAACCTGCGGCAGCAGAACAAGCGCCAGCACAATGAAATGCCAATGCGGCAGCGCAACAACGAAACCCCAAACTAGCGATGGCACAATTCAACATCTAGAACTGGTGCGAGAACAATAGGATCCCACCACTCATGCTCTCACGCACAGCAGACGACGTAGAAGTCGCAGTGAAATAATGGAGATGAAGAAGAGAAGAGAGAAAAGAGAATCCACAGAAGAAGAATGAACCCAATACGTCATCAGCAGAAGGGAGCCGGCGGGTGCAGAGGCACAAGCGGCACAGAAAGAACTGGCAGATCCACAACGGCCAGCCCCACGACAGGCACCCAAACCAAACTTGCAAAACGAGGGGTGGCACAACGAGCAGCGGAAAAAGAGAATCCGACACAAGTGCCGGCGCCAGAATGAGGCCGATGGTGCAACCGGAATAAGAGAAAATGAATGAAGAGAATTAAATTAGATTAAGGGAGCGGGCGCGAGGCAGTTCGGTTCAAACACCGCCAGGCCCAGATAAAAGTCAGCTCACCACCGAATGCAAAAGCAATTCTCAGCGGCCGGATCACACTACGCTCAGCAAGAGCCCGGATAACACTTCGCCAAATCACCGGTAGGCTTCTTGTCCGCTTTACCGAAGCCGCAGGATCCCACTGCGCATAACACCGGTCAGCTTCTAGTTAGCTTCGCCAAAGCCGCAGAGTCACACATCGCGTAACACCGGTTCGCTTCTAGTCCGCTTTGCCCATAGCCCGGTTCATACTTGGCCTGTCACCGAATAGTTTCTGGTCGCCCTCAGCCACGAAAAAAAAGCCCTGCCGACGTTGATCGACAAGGCCTTCGCGAAACTGATTAGCGATTACTCATCCACGTCGATCTCTCCTTCGAACTTCGTTTCCACCTGGTCCAGCATGCTGCCCACCAGAGACTCAAGAGATGCCAGATCATCTTCTCTGGCCTTGAGCGTCAGCTTTACGCCATGGCTCATATTTCGTACCCGCTCGTGCATTTCGGCTCTGAGGTCAAAGAGTTTGGAAACCCTTTCGCACAGGCTCAGAACAAGCTTGTGATTGGGCTCGAATTCTCGGGCTCGCTTCACTCTCTTCGTGAGGCCTTTGTGGCTCACGTTCGTGGACATCCATTTCCCCTTGCCGGCCTTGAGCTTTCGATAGACCCGCACGAATGGTCGCGATTGGCCCCGGTGCTGGTTGAAGTCGATCCCTATGCGCCCCGTCTGGAACGGCTGCATGACGTAGAGCAATTCACCCATGCGGACCAGGAGCTGATCGATGCGAATCAGGTAGTCGACAGCGGTGTCGACCGACTCCTTGCCTTTGCGCCGAAGCTCTTCGAAATCGTCGATGGAGGGGGGGTTGTGTATAGCCATTGTTTAAGCGTTCGCCGGGGGGTTGTGTATAGCCGCGCCGAGGGGGCGCGTTCCGGCGAATTTTCTTTGTCACCATCCAGTATTGTCAATACGTGTTATGTATCTTAGACTCACATCAATGCATACAGCACAGTAGCTACATCGCACTGCACTGTAGGCACTGCACACTGCACAGTGCGCATCGTTAACCCTTCTAAGTCACTGGTTTATATAGGTTTTTTTCATGAAAGGTCGCGTAGCAATCGGTTTGGATGCGGGTCGTAGTGCCATTAAAGTCGTCGCTTACCACGACGGCAAACGAACGGATATCATGTACCCCACTCTGGCGGTTCCAGCTGTCGAACTCACCGACCCGACGACTGCGGCTCGCGCCCAGGCCGAGACCGAAATTGTCGATGGCAAGGCATACTTCACTGGCGATACCGCTCGCCTCCAGGGCAACCTCACCTCCTCTATCGGGTTGAACGACAACTGGACGGATACCGCTGAATATCTGGCGCTTATTCAGTCGGCTTTCACCAGGTTACGTGCTAAGGGAGTTCAAGGTATTGAGGAGGCATTTGTAATTATCGGTACCCCGTCTAAGTTGTTCGGCTCTCGTAAGGACAGTCTGGTCGAGCGCACTCGGAAAGCACTCCCTAAAACTGTCGAGTTGAAAGCACTTCCTCAGCCAATGGGCGCTTACTGCGACTACATCCTTGATCAGTCGGGCATGCCCATTGAAAATCTGATCAATGGTGCTAACGGAAGGCCTAAATCCTATGGCGTCATCGAGGGTGGGCATTACTCGACTGACTTTCTTTTGATGAGGGAAGGTCAATATATTGAACGGGGCGCTGACTCCTGCGCAGGAATGAGTGCTGCTGCAGAGCAGTTGCGCCGCATCCTAGGCAAGCGCGAGATTCAAGCAAGCCTGGTGGAGTGTGAGGAATCGTTCAGCACCAAATGTCTTTTCCAGTACGGTCAGGAGGTAAACATTCAAGAGCAAGTGACCGAAGCTCAACAGCATGTGGTTCAGGAGGTTATCTCTAAAGGTAACTCGTTGTTTTCCGATGATGCTCGTTCCCTCAATGGGATTTTAGTTGCGGGTGGAAGCGCCGAGGCGATCTATGCTCGCGCCAAAGATGTATGGCAACACAGCATTCTTGTAAAAAATCCTCGCTGGGCTGTTGCTGACGGTTTTGCTCGCTATGCCCTTGGACAAATCATCCGGAGCATCGTAAACGCGAATGCAAAAAGGGTGTCTGCTGTAAATGGCTAAGTTAATTCGTGTATATGACCCTAATGAAACTGAGCGCAAAATAAATCTGAATATCCCAGAAGACGTTTGCCCAGGTTTGCTGGAGTTCATGTCCGAACTGCCATACGGTAAAGACACGCCTCTTATCAGGGGAGTCTTTTATCAGTGGTTTTTGAGCCACAGTGAGGCCGGCACCCTAGACGAAGCTCTGAATAACGCTCTTGCTGGCCCGGGGGGAATGATTGCGACGGGCCGCCAATCCAAGCGTGAAAGTGCAGCTCCACCGAGCCGAAAGAAACGGGTACCACGGCAGCGAGAGATCACCGCAAAACCAGGGGCTGTAAAAGCTCCGGCAGTCGCGCCGCCCTCAGGGCCCCTAGCTCCCGCTGAACCGATGGAGCCGGCCCTGGTTGTCGAGGAGGTTCGCCCTCCCCTGCAACCTGAGCCGGTGGGCACCCAGAGTGGTGCTCCCTTGCACACAGGTGCTGTCGAGGCTCATGCACTGTCTGTCCCTGTCGCCACCCCACCTGACTACGGTATGGATGCTCGGGACTCGTTGATCGACCAACAGCCGCAGCTGCTCTCAAGCGCAGGTGCCCTTGATGAGGCCAGCCCATCGCATGACTCTCAAGATCCGACCACGGCCGAACCCACAAACTCGCAAATGGCAGCACTCGATGCGATGGGCAACATGTTCTAGTCCTCCACAAGCAATCAGGTGAACGATGAAAATTGGCTCCAAACTGCTGAACGTCGCTCAGCGCATAGCGGCAACCACGACAGATTTTGTTTTGGTATCGCTGGTACTGGGTGGATCGCTAGCACTACTGGCTTTAGTCATGGCTCATAATGCCCATGTCGATACGTCGGGCCCATTCGACGTTGCTACCCCCGGCCTGAGCTGGACTGAGGGGGCAGCACTCAGCCTGGCACCTTACTTCCTTGTTCTGTTGCCTTTGGTGTGGTTGATCTACGAAGCGACACTGACCAGGACTTGGCGTGGCACGACGGCCGGCAAGCTGTTGTTCCGTGTCAGGACGATCTCGCTCAACGGCAACCTATCCATCTGGCAGTGCATCTTGCGCACCACCTTGAAGATCATGTCCGTCTTGCTTCTGCTCAGCATCGGGCATCCGCTCGTGCTAGCCGTTGTGCTTGCAGCCTTCATCGCGGTTCCGGTTTTCACTGTGAAATCCCAGTTCATCTTCGACCTCATGGCGTCCACCACCGTGACTAAACGGGGCACGTGACCACCCGCACCAAATTACATGACCGGCCTCAGGGCCGGTTTTTTTTGGGTGCGCCAGGCATGGCGCGTTGCGCGCAAGCGCAACCAGCTTGGCTGTGGTGGCCACGCTGGTGACTTGGAGGTGAAAGTCCTCTACACACCCGGCAAGGGGAAGTGTTAGCCGAAGGCAAGGGTGTCGCGGGTGACTGCGAATCTGAAGGAAGCCCGAGGCAAAATGCTGGCCTGACGAACAGGAAGCGGATAGAGGCGGCGCAGCGGGGTAAGATGGCCCAAACCGTCAAAGCCCGATACTTGCACGGAACGCTGTGACGTAAATCCGACAGGCATAAGCAGGAAGGTCACGCGAATTACCCTGGGAGATCTGTAGGTTTGCCACTGTGCTACCGAGCGTCGAGAGGCGACGGGATGAACCTACAGAAGTCAGCCGAGGCCGTAGTAAGTGGCAAATAACCATGCCACCAAGGGCCGAACAGGTTATGCCGCCAGTAGGCGTCAGAGTCTCGTCGAATGTCGGAAAAGCAGAAATTTCTCCGCAAGAGAACTGTAACCCCAAGTCCGGGACAGAATCCTGGGCTTGCGGCTGTCAGTGCGCAGACATCGGCGGCGTCTGTGGCGTGGACGAACGCGGAGCCGGACACGCTGATGGAGCGGGTGCTTGCACCCGCCAACCTCAAGCGTGCGTATCAACGCGTAGTCAGCAACAAGGGTGCACCGGGTGCCGATGGCATGACGGTCGACCAATTGGCAGGCTACGTGAAACAGTATTGGCCGATCCTCAAGACTCGGTTGCTGGCTGGCGAATATCACCCGCAAGGTGTACGCGCCGTCGACATCCCCAAATCCAAAGGCGGAACACGGCAGCTGGGTATTCCCTGCGTCGTGGATCGCCTGATCCAGCAGGCTTTGCTGCAACAGCTCACGCCGATCTTCGACCCCTTGTTTTCGGACTACAGCTACGGCTTTCGTCCGGGCAGAAGCGCTCACCAAGCCATCGAAACCGCCCGCGGCCATGTGGTGGCGGGTCACCGTTGGTGCGTGGAACTCGATCTGGAGAAGTTCTTTGATCGGGTGAATCACGATGTCCTGATGGCCCATGTTGCGCGTCAGATCGAGGACAAACGCGTTCTTACGCTGATCCGTCGTTATCTTGAAGCGGGAACGATGTCAGGTGGACTCGTCAGCCGACGGCAGGAAGGGACGCCGCAAGGCGGCCCGCTCTCGCCGTTGCTGTCGAACATCCTGCTCAACGAACTCGATCGCGAACTGGAACGGCGGGGCCATCGCTTCGTGCGCTATGCCGACGATGCGAACATTTATGTGCGTAGTCATCGTGCAGGCGAACGGGTCATGGCCAGTGTTGAGCGTTTCCTGATCCAGCGCCTGAAACTGACACTGAATCGGGAAAAGAGCCGTGTGGCACGGCCTTGGGCCTGTGATTACTTGGGTTATGGGATGAGCTGGCATAAACAGCCGAAGCTGAGGGTAGCGAGCATAAGCCTGCACCGCCTGCGCGACCGACTCAGGGAACTCTTGCGTCGGATACGGGCCCGCTCAATGAGATTTATCGTTGAGCAAATGACTCCCGTGCTGCGTGGTTGGGCTGGCTACTTCAAGCTGAGTCAGAGCAAGCGGCCACTTGAGGAGCTTGATGGCTGGGTGCGTCACAAACTTCGTTGCGTCATATGGCGTCAATGGAAGCGGCCCTCTACGAGGGCGCGCAACCTGATGCGTTTGGGAATCGACGAGGCGCGGGCGTGGAAATCGGCGGTCAATGGCCGAGGCCCATGGTGGAACTCGGGAGCGTCACATATGAATCAGGCGCTACCGAAGAAGCTGTGGGATCGACTCGGGCTGGTCTCAATACTGGATACGATAAACCGGCTTAATCGCATAACCTGAACCGCCGTATACGG
>NZ_BCBJ01000141.1:0-15790 GCF_001320605.1 Pseudomonas sp. NBRC 111133
TTTTTCTTTAGCCACGACAGTGAACCTCTTGCCTAAAGGGGATTAGCCTTGTTTTTTAACGAGTGCTTCGACGATGTTCGACGGAGCTTCGGCGTATTTGGAGAATTCCATGGAGTAGCTTGCGCGACCCTGAGACATGGAACGAACGTCGGTTGCGTAACCGAACATCTCTCCGAGCGGAACTTCAGCGCGGACGACACGGCCAGAGACCGACTCATCCATACCCTGTACCAGACCACGACGACGGTTCAGGTCACCCATCACGTCACCCAGGTAGTCTTCCGGGGTTACAACTTCGACCTTCATGATCGGCTCGAGAACCACGCCACCACCCTTCTGGGCCAGTTGCTTGGTTGCCATCGAAGCAGCGATTTTGAACGCCATTTCGTTGGAGTCGACGTCGTGGTACGAACCATCGAATACCGCGGCCTTCAGGCCGATCAGAGGATAACCGGCAACAACGCCGTTTTTCATCTGCTCTTCGATACCCTTCTGGATCGCAGGGATGTATTCCTTAGGAATCACACCACCAACGACTTCGTTAGCGAACACCAGACCTTCGGTGATGTTGCCTTTTTCGTCCTGATCTGGCTCCGAGAAACGGATCCAGCAGTGACCGAACTGACCACGACCGCCCGACTGACGAACGAACTTGCCTTCGATCTCGACGTTGGACTTGGTGATCTTCTCGCGGTACGAAACCTGCGGCTTGCCGATGTTGGCTTCGACGTTGAACTCGCGCTTCATACGGTCAACGAGGATGTCCAGGTGCAGCTCACCCATACCGGAGATGATGGTCTGACCGGTCTCTTCGTCGGTTTTGACGCGGAACGACGGGTCTTCCTGAGCCAGCTTGCCCAGTGCGATACCCATCTTCTCCTGGTCAGCCTTGGTTTTCGGCTCTACGGAGAGCGAAATCACAGGCTCAGGGAAGTCCATACGCTCGAGGATGATCGGCTTGTCGGCGTTGCACAGGGTGTCACCGGTGGTGACGTCCTTCATGCCGATCAGAGCAGCGATGTCGCCTGCACGTACTTCCTTGATTTCTTCACGCTGGTTGGCGTGCATCTGCACCATACGACCAACGCGCTCTTTCTTGCCCTTAACCGAGTTGATGACGGAGTCACCGGAGGTCAGGAAGCCCGAGTAGACGCGAACGAAGGTCAGAGTACCAACGAACGGGTCGGTGGCAATCTTGAACGCCAGCGCCGAGAACGGCTCGTCGTCGTCAGCATGACGCTCGTCAAATTGCTCTGGCTTGACTTCGTCCTTAGGCACGTCGATCAGGTCAGGGTGGATACCCTTGATCGCCGGGATCTCGGTCGGAGCAGGCAGGAAGTCGATAACAGCGTCGAGAACCAGGGGAACACCCTTGTTCTTGAAGGACGAACCGCAGACAGCCGGCACGATCTCGCTAGCCAGGGTGCGCGCACGCAGGCCTGCTTTGATCTCTTCGACCGACAGCTCACCTTCTTCAAGGTACTTGTTCATCAACTCTTCGCTGGCTTCGGCGGCGGCTTCAACCATGTTGTTGCGCCATTCTGCAGCCAGCTCCAGCATATCGGCAGGAATATCTTCCTCGCGATAGGTGGTGCCCTTGTCGTCATCGTTCCAGTAGATGGCTTTCATCTTGATCAGGTCAACCTGACCCTGGAAGTTGTCTTCCGCACCGATAGCCAGCTGGATCGGAACCGGGGTGTGACCCAGACGGTTTTTGATCTGACCGACGACGCGCAGGAAGTTAGCGCCGGCACGGTCCATTTTGTTCACGTAAACAACACGTGGAACGCCGTACTTGTTGGCCTGACGCCATACGGTTTCGGACTGTGGCTCAACGCCGGAGGTACCGCAGAATACGACGACGGCGCCGTCGAGTACGCGCAGCGAACGTTCTACTTCAATGGTGAAGTCAACGTGGCCGGGGGTATCGATGACGTTTACGCGGTAGTTGTCGTACTGACCACGGGAACCTTTCCAGAAAGTGGTAACGGCAGCGGAGGTAATGGTGATACCGCGCTCCTGCTCCTGCACCATCCAGTCGGTGGTCGCGGCGCCGTCATGCACCTCGCCCATTTTGTGGCTCAGACCTGTGTAGAACAGGATCCGCTCGGTAGTGGTGGTCTTGCCCGCGTCAACGTGGGCACAGATACCGATGTTACGGTAGCGGTTAATTGCTGTAGTACGAGCCATAAAGCCCTCGCGAAAAGATTGATGCTTGAATTAGAAGCGGTAGTGCGAGAACGCTTTGTTGGCTTCGGCCATACGGTGCACGTCTTCACGCTTCTTGACTGCAGCACCCTTGCCTTCAGCAGCATCCAGCAGTTCGCCGGCCAGGCGCAGAGCCATCGACTTCTCGCCGCGCTTACGGGCGTAGTCTACGAGCCAGCGCATTGCCAGAGCATTACGACGGGATGGACGAACTTCAACCGGAACCTGGTAAGTGGCACCGCCAACACGACGGGACTTAACTTCGACCAGCGGAGCGATGGCGTCGAGAGCTTTCTCGAAGATTTCCAGGGGGTCGCTGTTCTTGCGTGCTTTGACGGTATCCAGGGCACCGTAAACGATGCGCTCGGCTACAGCCTTCTTGCCGCTTTCCATCACGTGGTTCATGAACTTGGCGAGGATCTGGGATCCGTACTTCGGATCGTCAAGGATCTCACGTTTTGCTGCTACACGACGTCTTGGCATGATAAGCCCTCAAACGGTCTTCAGGTTAGCCCGGGACGTGGGTCTTCGACCCCTGCCCGACCTTACTCTTATCGACTCAAAAAAATGGATGTCTGCAAACGGCCGATTACTTCGGACGCTTGGTACCGTATTTCGAACGACCCTGGTTACGGCCTTTAACGCCCGAAGTATCCAGAGAGCCGCGAACGGTGTGGTAACGAACACCTGGCAAGTCTTTTACACGGCCGCCACGGATCAGGACGACGCTGTGCTCTTGCAGGTTGTGGCCTTCACCACCGATGTACGAGGAAACCTCGAAACCGTTGGTCAGACGCACGCGGCATACTTTACGCAGTGCCGAGTTAGGTTTTTTCGGCGTGGTGGTGTACACACGGGTGCACACGCCACGACGCTGCGGGCAGTTCTGCAGCGCAGGAACGTCGGACTTCTCGACCGAACGCTTACGCGGCTGACGTACCAGCTGGTTGATAGTTGCCATCTACTAGCTCCACTGATTGTCTTGCGACTCTATTGTCTTGCAAGAAAGCCAAAAATTGGCGAGACGGAGCCTCACCAAATTTAAGGGTACAAAAGTCTAAAGAGGATCTTGCACCCAGTCAAGACGAGGCCCCGGCCCTCCCCGCCCGATCATCGGCAACATTTCATGTCACCGACGGTCGTTCGAGGCTTGCCGGGGCCCTGCCCTGTACTTAGTTACCGCTGGAGTTCAGCGCTTCGGTCAGTGCGGCTTCCACCTCACTGGCGCTCACACGCAGCGGCTTGTCGGCATCACGGCGACGCTTGCGCTCGCTGTGGTAGGCCAGACCAGTACCAGCCGGGATCAAACGACCCACGACCACGTTCTCTTTCAGGCCGCGCAGGTAGTCGCGCTTGCCGGTTACCGCCGCTTCGGTCAGTACGCGGGTGGTTTCCTGGAAGGAAGCCGCGGAGATGAACGACTCGGTCGACAGCGACGCCTTGGTGATACCCAGCAGCACGCGGGTGAACTTGGAGATGAACTTGTCCTCGCCGGCGAGACGCTCGTTCTCTACCAGTACCTGGGTCAGTTCCATCTGGTCGCCCTTGATGAAGCTGGAATCGCCCGACTCGGAGATCTCGACCTTGCGCAGCATCTGACGCAGGATGGTCTCGATGTGCTTGTCGTTGATCTTCACGCCTTGCAGACGGTAAACGTCCTGGATCTCGTTGACGATGTACTTCGCCAGCGCGCTCACACCCAGCAGACGCAGGATGTCGTGCGGGTCGCTCGGGCCGTCGGAAATAACTTCACCACGGTTTACCTGCTCACCTTCGAAGACGTTCAGGTGGCGCCACTTTGGAATCAGCTCTTCGTACGGATCGCTACCGTCGGTCGGAGTGATGACCAGGCGACGCTTGCCCTTGGTCTCTTTACCGAATGCGATGGTGCCGCTGACTTCAGCCAGAATCGAGGCTTCTTTCGGGCGACGCGCTTCGAACAGGTCGGCAACGCGCGGCAGACCACCGGTGATGTCACGGGTCTTCGACGTTTCTTGCGGGATACGCGCGATAACGTCACCAACACCGATCTGGGCACCGTCAGCTACACCAACGAGGGCGTTGGCCGGCAGGAAGTACTGGGCAGGTACGTCGGTACCTGGCAGGTACAGGTCCTTGCCAGCAGCATCGACCATCTTGATTGCCGGACGGATTTCCTTGCCTGCGGCAGGGCGATCCTTGACGTCCAGCACTTCAATGTTGGTCAGACCGGTCAGTTCGTCAGTCTGACGCTTGATGGTGATGTTTTCTTCCATGCCCACGAAGGTCACGGTACCTTTCAGCTCGGTAACGATCGGGTGGGTGTGCGGGTCCCACTTGGCGACGATGGCGCCAGCTTCGACCTTCTCACCTTCCTTGACCGAAATCACCGCACCGTAAGGCAGCTTGTAACGCTCACGCTCACGGCCGAATTCGTCGGCAATGGCCAGCTCGCCCGAACGCGATACGGCAACCAGGTTACCGTCGGCACGCTCAACCTGCTTCAGGTTGTGCAGACGCACCATACCGCCGTTCTTCACCTGGACGCTGTCGGCAGCCGAAGTACGGCTTGCAGCACCACCGATGTGGAACGTACGCATGGTCAGCTGGGTACCCGGCTCACCGATCGACTGTGCAGCGATAACGCCGACAGCTTCACCGATGTTCACCTGGTGACCGCGAGCCAGGTCGCGACCGTAGCACTTGGCGCAGATGCCATAGCGGGTTTCGCAGTTGATCGGCGAACGCACGATCACTTCGTCGATGCTGTTCAGCTCGATGAACTCGACCCACTGCTCGTCAACCAGGGTACCGGCCGGAACGATAACGTCCTCGGTGCCTGGCTTGAACACGTCACGGGCGATGACACGACCCAATACACGCTCACCCAGTGGCTCGACAACGTCGCCGCCTTCGATGTGCGGAGTCATCAGGAGGCCTTGGTCGGTGCCGCAGTCGATCTCGGTAACGACCAGATCCTGGGCAACGTCTACCAGACGGCGAGTCAGATAACCGGAGTTCGCAGTCTTCAAGGCGGTATCCGCCAGACCCTTACGAGCACCGTGAGTCGAGATGAAGTACTGAAGTACGCTCAGACCTTCACGGAAGTTCGCGGTGATCGGCGTCTCGATGATGGAGCCGTCCGGCTTGGCCATCAGGCCACGCATACCGGCCAGCTGACGGATCTGGGCTGCGGAACCCCGCGCACCCGAGTCAGCCATCATGTACATCGAGTTGAAGGACTCTTGCTCGACTTCTTTGCCTTCGCGGTCGATGACCTTCTCTTTCGAGAGGTTGGCCATCATCGCCTTGGACACTTCATCGTTCGCCTTCGACCACAAGTCGATGACCTTGTTGTACTTCTCGCCCTGGGTTACCAGGCCGGAGGCGTACTGGCTCTCGATTTCCTTCACTTCGTCGGTAGCGTTACCGATGATGCGGGCTTTCTCGTCCGGGATAACGAAGTCGTTAACACCGATGGAAACGCCGGAAATGGTCGAGTAAGCGAAACCGGTGTACATCAACTGGTCAGCGAAGATAACGGTCTCTTTCAGACCAACCACGCGGTAGCACTGGTTGATCAGCTTGGAGATCGCCTTTTTCTTCATCGGCTGGTTGACCACGTCGTACGGCAGACCTGCCGGTACAACCTGGAACAGCAGCGCACGGCCGACGGTGGTGTCGACGATGCGGGTGTTCTTGACCACCGAACCATCACGCTCTTTCACGGTTTCGTTGATACGAACCTTGATTTTCGCGTGCAGGGCAGCTTCGCCGGCGCGGAATACGCGGTCGACTTCCTGCAGGTCGGCAAACACGCGACCTTCGCCCTTGGCGTTGATGGCTTCACGGGTCATGTAGTACAGACCCAGTACAACGTCCTGCGACGGAACGATGATTGGCTCACCGTTGGCTGGCGAAAGGATGTTGTTGGTCGACATCATCAGCGCGCGCGCTTCGAGCTGGGCTTCCAGCGTCAGCGGCACGTGAACGGCCATCTGGTCACCGTCGAAGTCGGCGTTGTACGCAGCACAGACCAGCGGGTGCAGCTGAATAGCCTTACCTTCGATCAGAACCGGTTCAAAGGCCTGGATACCCAGACGGTGCAGGGTAGGTGCACGGTTGAGCAGTACGGGGTGTTCGCGAATCACTTCGGCAAGAACGTCCCACACCTCTGGCAGCTCGCGCTCGACCATCTTCTTAGCGGCCTTGATGGTGGTCGCCAGACCACGCATTTCCAGCTTGCCGAAAATGAACGGTTTGAACAGCTCGAGAGCCATCTTCTTCGGCAGACCGCACTGGTGCAGACGCAGGGTCGGGCCTACGGTAATTACCGAACGGCCGGAGTAGTCCACACGCTTACCGAGCAAGTTCTGACGGAAGCGACCTTGCTTACCTTTGATCATGTCGGCCAGGGACTTCAGCGGACGCTTGTTCGAGCCAGTGATGGCGCGACCGCGACGGCCGTTGTCCAGCAGGGCGTCGACCGCCTCCTGCAGCATGCGCTTTTCGTTGCGCACGATGATGTCCGGCGCCGACAGATCCAGCAGGCGCTTCAGACGGTTGTTACGGTTGATCACCCGACGATACAGGTCGTTCAGGTCGGAAGTCGCGAAGCGGCCACCATCCAGCGGAACCAGCGGACGCAGGTCCGGCGGCAGCACTGGCAGGACGGTCAGGACCATCCACTCAGGCAGGTTGCCCGAGCCCTGGAAAGCTTCCATCAGCTTCAGACGCTTGGACAGCTTCTTGATCTTGGTTTCCGAGTTGGTCTGCGGAATCTCTTCGCGCAGGCGACCGATCTCGTGCTCCAGGTCGATAGCGTGCAGCAGCTCGCGGACAGCCTCGGCACCCATGCGGGCGTCGAAGTCGTCACCGAACTCCTCCAGCGCTTCGAAGTACTGCTCGTCGTTCAGCAGCTGGCCCTTTTCCAGGGTGGTCATGCCCGGGTCGATAACGACATAGCTCTCGAAGTAGAGCACGCGCTCGATGTCACGCAGGGTCATGTCCATCAGCAGGCCGATACGGGACGGCAGCGACTTCAGGAACCAGATGTGGGCTACCGGCGAGGCCAGTTCGATGTGCGCCATGCGCTCACGACGAACCTTGGCCAGGGCAACCTCAACGCCGCACTTCTCGCAGATTACGCCGCGGTGCTTGAGGCGCTTGTACTTGCCGCACAGGCACTCGTAGTCCTTGACTGGGCCAAAGATCTTGGCGCAGAACAGGCCGTCACGCTCAGGCTTGAACGTACGGTAGTTGATGGTTTCCGGCTTCTTAACTTCACCGAACGACCACGAACGGATCATTTCAGGCGACGCCAGACCGATGCGGATGGCGTCGAACTCTTCGACTTGACCCTGGTTTTTCAGCAAATTCAGTAGGTCTTTCAAGGCCTTTCCTCCTGGCGGAGCAGGGAGCGGGCATTACCTGCCCCACTCCCCTTCGCGTCACGTGTTATTCGGTTTCCAGATCGATATCGATACCGAGCGAACGGATCTCTTTGATCAACACGTTGAAGGACTCGGGCATGCCCGGCTCCATACGGTGATCGCCATCCACGATGTTCTTGTACATCTTGGTACGGCCGTTCACGTCGTCCGACTTCACTGTGAGCATTTCTTGCAGGGTGTATGCCGCGCCGTATGCTTCCAGCGCCCACACTTCCATCTCCCCGAAACGCTGACCACCGAACTGCGCCTTACCACCCAGCGGCTGCTGGGTAACCAGGCTATAGGAACCAGTGGAACGCGCGTGCATCTTGTCGTCCACCAAGTGGTTCAGCTTGAGCATGTACATGTAACCAACGGTCACAGGACGCTCGAACTTGTTGCCGGTACGGCCATCGAACAGCACCATCTGGCCGCTTTCTGGCAGATCAGCCAGTTTCAGCATTGCCTTGATCTCACGCTCTTTGGCACCGTCGAAGACCGGGGTAGCCATCGGCACGCCTTTCTTCAGGTTGTGGGCCAGAGCCAGGATCTCTGCGTCGGTGAACTCTTCGAGGTTTTCCTGACGACCGCCGATCTCGTTGTAGACCTCGGTCAGGAACACGCGCAGTTCAGCGGCTTTGCGCTGCTCTTCGAGCATGCGGTCGATCTTCTCGCCCAGGCCCTTGGCCGCCAGGCCCAGGTGGGTTTCAAGGATCTGACCAACGTTCATACGCGAAGGTACGCCCAGCGGGTTCAGTACGACATCGACCGGAGTACCGTTGGCATCGTGCGGCATGTCTTCAACCGGCATGATGACCGAGACAACACCCTTGTTACCGTGACGACCGGCCATCTTGTCACCCGGCTGGATGCGACGGCGGATTGCCAGGTAGACCTTGACGATCTTCAGTACGCCCGGAGCCAGGTCATCGCCCTGCTGCAGCTTGCGCTTCTTGTCTTCGAACTTGTCGTCCAGCAGACGGCGACGGTCGACGATGTACTGCTGAGCCTTTTCCAGCTGCTCGTTCAGTGCATCTTCAGCCATGCGCAGTTTGAACCACTGGCCGTGCTCCAGACCGTCCAGCACTTCGTCAGTGATCACGGTGCCTTTCTTCAGGCCCGCGCCACCGTCGACCACCTGGCCGTTCAGGGCAGAACGCAGACGCTCGAAGGTTGCGCCTTCGACGATGCGGAACTCTTCGTTGAGGTCCTTGCGGATCTCGTCCAGCTGCATCTTCTCGATGGCCAGGGCGCGGCTGTCGCGCTCTACGCCATCACGGGTGAAGACCTGTACGTCGATGACGGTACCCTTGGTGCCGGTTGGCACACGCAGGGAGGTGTCCTTAACGTCGCTGGCCTTCTCACCGAAGATTGCGCGCAGCAGTTTTTCTTCCGGAGTCAGCTGGGTTTCGCCTTTTGGCGTGACCTTGCCAACCAGGATGTCACCAGCGCCGACTTCGGCACCCACGTAGACGATACCGGCTTCGTCCAGTTTGTTCAGTGCAGCCTCACCCACGTTCGGGATGTCCGCAGTGATTTCCTCTGGGCCAAGCTTGGTGTCACGCGCCACACAGGTCAGTTCCTGGATGTGGATGGTGGTGAAGCGGTCTTCCTGAACCACACGCTCGGACAGGCAGATGGAGTCTTCGAAGTTGAAGCCGTTCCACGCCATGAACGCGATGCGCATGTTCTGACCCAGTGCCAGCTCACCCATGTCGGTGGACGGGCCGTCGGCCATGATGTCGCCACGCTGAACCTTGTCGCCCTTGCTCACCAGCGGACGCTGGTTGATGCAGGTGTTCTGGTTCGAACGGGTGTACTTGGTCAGGTTGTAGATATCCACACCTGCTTCGCCGGTTTCCACTTCGTCGTCGGCAACGCGAACAACGATACGGCTGGCGTCGACCGAGTCGATCACACCACCACGGCGAGCAACCACGCAGACACCGGAGTCACGGGCAACGTTGCGCTCCATGCCAGTACCTACCAGCGGCTTGTCGGCACGCAGGGTTGGTACAGCCTGACGCTGCATGTTCGAACCCATCAATGCACGGTTGGCGTCGTCGTGCTCGAGGAACGGAATCAGCGAGGCAGCAACGGAAACAACCTGCTTCGGCGAAACGTCCATCAGGGTGACGTCTTCCGGCGCCTTGACGGTGAATTCGTTCAGGTGACGAACCGCTACCAGCTCATCGATCAGTTGCTTCTTCTCGTTCATCGCGGCCGAAGCCTGGGCGATAACGTGATCAGCTTCTTCGATGGCCGACAGGAACACGATGTCGTCGCTGACAACGCCTTCCTTCACCACGCGATACGGGCTTTCCAGGAAGCCGTACTGGTTGGTGCGGGCATAGGCTGCCAGGGAGTTGATCAGACCGATGTTCGGACCTTCAGGGGTCTCGATCGGGCACACACGGCCGTAGTGGGTCGGGTGTACGTCTCGGACTTCGAAGCCGGCACGCTCACGGGTCAGACCGCCAGGGCCGAGTGCAGAGACACGGCGCTTGTGGGTGATCTCGGAGAGCGGGTTGTTCTGGTCCATGAACTGGGACAGCTGGCTGGAACCGAAGAACTCTTTCACCGCCGCCGCAACCGGCTTGGCGTTGATCAGGTCTTGCGGCATCAGGCCTTCGCTTTCCGCCATCGACAGGCGTTCCTTGACCGCGCGCTCTACACGCACAAGGCCAACGCGGAACTGGTTCTCGGCCATTTCACCAACGCAACGTACGCGACGGTTACCGAGGTGGTCGATGTCGTCAACGATGCCTTTGCCGTTACGGATATCGACCAGGGTCTTCAGCACCTCGACGATGTCTTCCTTGCTCAGCACGCCCGAACCTTCGATCTCGGTACGACCGATACGACGGTTGAACTTCATGCGGCCAACGGCGGACAGGTCGTAACGCTCGGCGCTGAAGAACAGGTTGTTGAACAGGGTCTCGGCTGCATCCTTGGTTGGCGGCTCGCCTGGACGCATCATGCGGTAGATCTCGACCAGAGCTTCCAGCTGGTTGCTGGTGGTGTCGATCTTCAGGGTGTCGGAGATGAATGGACCGCAATCGATGTCGTTGGTGTACAGGGTCTCGATACGGACAACCTGTGCCTTGGCGACCTTGATCAGCAGTTCGGTGGTCATCTCGGTGTTGCATTCGGCCAGGATCTCGCCGGTAGCCGGATGCACGATGGCCTTGGCGGTAGTGCGGCCCAGGACGTATTCCATTGGAACGTCCAGCTGCTTGACGCCGGCTTTTTCGAGCTGGTTGATGTGGCGCGCGGTAATACGGCGGCCTTGCTCGACGATGACTTTGCCGGTTTCGTCATGGATGTCCATGACTGCAACTTCACCACGCAGACGTTGAGGCACCAGTTCCAGGCTGAGTTTTTCGCCGGAAATGTGGAACACGTTGGTGGTGTAGAAGGTGTTCAGCACTTCTTCAGTGCTGTAGCCCAGGGCGCGCAGCAGCACCGAAGCCGGCAGTTTGCGGCGACGGTCGATACGCACGAACACGCAGTCCTTCGGGTCGAACTCGAAGTCCAGCCAGGAGCCGCGGTAAGGGATGATGCGAGCGGAGTACAGCAGCTTGCCGGAGCTGTGGGTCTTGCCACGGTCGTGGTCGAAGAACACACCAGGCGAACGGTGCAGCTGGGAAACGATCACACGCTCGGTACCGTTGATAACGAAGGTACCGTTCTCAGTCATCAGGGGGATTTCACCCATGTAGACTTCTTGCTCTTTGATGTCCTTGATCGCTTTGTTCGACGATTCCTTGTCGAAGATGATCAGGCGCACCTTGACCCGCAGTGGGACCGCGAAGGTCACGCCACGCAGGACACATTCCTTCACATCGAAGGCCGGTTCGCCCAGGCGATAGCCTACGTACTCCAGGGCAGCATTGCCGGAGTAGCTGATGATCGGGAATACCGATTTGAAGGCCGCGTGCAGGCCGACGTCGCGGAACTGATCCTTGGATGCTCCCGCTTGCAGGAATTCGCGATACGAATCCAGCTGGATGGCCAGGAGGTAAGGCACATCCATGACGTCCGGCAACTTGCTAAAGTCCTTGCGGATACGTTTTTTCTCAGTGTATGAGTAAGCCATCAGCGTTCCCCAGCTTGGTCACCTGCTTGTTTGGCTTCTCCCGGCGGGAGCAGCCAGAAAATCGTGCAAACCCCTTGGTTTGCGCCACCCACATGGGTGTCTTGCAGCTTGTTATCGGGGCCGGCCTGACCGACCACCAATAACGGAAAAAGGCCGGTGGCGTAAGCCACCAGCCGTCAGCCCTTCGCTCAACGCTCAGGCTGGCATCGCAAGGTCGAGATTACTTCAGCTCGACTTTAGCGCCTGCTTCTTCCAGCTTCTTCTTAGCGTCTTCAGCGGCTTCTTTCGAAACGCCTTCAGCTACAACCTGAGGAGCGCCATCGACTTTCTCTTTGGCTTCTTTCAGGCCCAGACCGGTCAGTTCGCGAACGGCTTTGATCACGTTCACTTTCTTGTCGCCGGCTTCAACCAGAACAACGTTGAACTCGGTCTGCTCTTCAACAACGGCAGCAGCAGCAGCTGGGCCAGCAGCGGCAACAGCAGCGGTAACGCCGAAGGTTTCTTCCATCGCTTTGATCAGCTCAACAACTTCCAGAACGGTTTTCTGGCCGATTGCTTCGATGATTTGTTCGTTAGTCAGAGACATGACTTAAATCCTGTATTGGGGTGACAGCCTACGCAGCCATCAAATTAAACGTATGATTTTGAAAGAGTTCGCGCGCCTTAGGCGGCGGTAGCTTCTTTCTGGTCGCGAATGGCTGCCAGAGTACGAGCCAGCTTGCTGGTGGCGCCTTGGATCACGCTCATCAGTTTTGCGATAGCTTCGTCGCGGGTCGGCAGGGTAGCCAACACGTCGATCTGGTTCGCTGCAATGAAATTGCCGTCAAACGCAGCTGCCTTGATCTCGAACTTGTCCTGACCCTTGGCGAACTCTTTGAACAGACGAGCGGCAGCGCCCGGGTGTTCGTTGGAGAAAGCAATCAGGGTCGGGCCTTTGAACGCGTCGTTGAGGATCGAAAATTCGGTGCCTTCAACAGCGCGCTTCAGCAGGGTGTTACGTACAACACGTACGTAAACGCCAGCTTCGCGGGCCTCTTTACGGAGTCCGGTCATTGCGCTTACAGTCACACCACGGGCATCAGCCACGACAGCGGACAGAGCGACTTTGGCAGCCTCGTTGACTTCAGCGACGATGGCCTTCTTGTCTTCGAGTTTAATTGCCACGGGTTTACTCCTGGTTTTTACCGTTTCACCTGGCCGAAGCCTGATGTCGTTTTGGTGTCTGATTCGGTAACGAATCGGGAGCACCATCTGCGTGGGCTGGTGTTTTAAGGCTTGCGCCGCCTACGGTCTTGGATAGCCCCCGCCAGGCAGGGACCCCAATTTTTGCTGGTGGCGTGACAGGTCACACCACCATGTTCTTACACGTTCAGCGAGCTCTGATCGATGACCAGACCTGGGCCCATGGTGGTGCTCAGGGTAACGCGCTTGACGTAGATACCTTTCGAGGAAGCTGGCTTGATACGCTTCAGGTCAGCGATCAGGGCTTCAACGTTTTCCTTCAGCTTGCCAGCTTCAAAGCCGATCTTGCCAACGGAGGTGTGGATGATACCGTTTTTGTCGGTGCGGTAGCGAACCTGACCAGCCTTGGCGTTTTTCACGGCAGTGGCTACGTCTGGAGTTACGGTACCGACTTTCGGGTTAGGCATCAGGCCGCGAGGACCCAGAACCTGACCCAGCTGACCTACAACGCGCATGGCATCAGGCGATGCGATGACAACGTCATAGTTCAGGTCGCCGCCTTTCATTTCGGCAGCCAGGTCGTCCATACCTACGCGGTCGGCGCCGGCAGCCAGAGCGGCTTCAGCAGCTGGACCCTGGGTGAAGACAGCAACGCGAACGGTCTTGCCAGTGCCGTGTGGCAGCACAGTAGCGCTACGTACGACCTGGTCGGATTTACGCGGATCAACACCGAGGTTAACGGCGATGTCGTAGGACTCTACGAACTTGGCAGCAGGCAGCGAGGCCAGCAGAGTTGCCGCTTCTTCGAAGTTGTAGGCCTTGCCTGCTTCGATTTTTTCGGCGATTGCCTTTTGGCGTTTGGTCAGCTTAGCCATTACACACCCTCCACGTTCAGGCCCATGCTGCGGGCAGAGCCAGCGATGGTGCGTACAGCAGCGTCCAGGTCAGCGGCAGTCAGGTCAGCCTGTTTGGCTTTCGCGATGTCTTCCAGCTGAGCACGGGTAACGGTACCGACTTTAACGGTGTTCGGGCGAGCCGAACCACTGGTCAGGCCAGCAGCTTTCTTCAGCAGAACCGAGGCAGGGGTGCTCTTGGTCTCGAAAGTGAAGCTACGGTCGCTGTAAACAGTGATGATCACAGGAGTCGGCAGGCCGGCTTCTTGACCCTGGGTACGGGCGTTGAAGGCCTTGCAGAATTCCATGATGTTCACACCGTGTTGACCCAGTGCTGGACCAACGGGTGGGCTTGGGTTGGCCTGGCCGGCCTTAACTTGCAGCTTGATGTAAGCCTGAATCTTTTTAGCCATGAGCTACTCCAAAATCGGGTACAAACGCCTGTTGGCTCCCCGGATGACTTGCGTTTTATCCCAGTGACGACAAAACCCCGCAGCACACAGGGCTGCGGGGTATGGGATGCTTCGTCCGCCTAGACCTTTTCGACCTGGCTGAACTCGAGCTCTACCGGGGTAGAGCGACCGAAAATGAGCACTGCAACCTGCAGACGGCTCTTCTCGTAGTTAACCTCTTCGACACTACCATTGAAGTCAGCGAACGGACCGTCAATGACTCGAACCACTTCACCTGGCTCGAACAGCGTCTTCGGCTTCGGCTTGTCGCTACCGTCGGCAACGCGACGCAGGATAGCCTCAGCTTCTTTATCGGTGATCGGCGCAGGCTTGTCTGCAGTGCCACCAATAAAGCCCATCACACGAGGGGTATCCTTGACCAAGTGCCAAGTCCCTTCGTTCATCTCCATCTGGACTAATACATAGCCAGGGAAGAATTTACGCTCACTCTTGCGCTTCTGGCCGTTGCGCATTTCGACGACTTCTTCGGTCGGGACCAGGATCTCGCCGAAACCGTCTTCCATGCCAGCCAGCTTGACGCGCTCGATCAGGGAGCGCATTACATGCTTCTCGTAACCCGAGTAAGCATGCACAACATACCAACGCTTAGCCACGGGACACCTTTAGCCAACGATCAAGGAGACCGCCCAGCCGAGCAGGGAATCGAGCCCCCACAGCAGCAGTGCCATAACCAGCACGACAGCCACGACAATCAGCGTGGTCTGGGTGGTTTCCTGGCGGGTCGGCCACACGACTTTACGAATCTCGGTACGAGCTTCCTTCGCCAGCGCAAAGAACGACTTGCCCTTCGCAGTCTGCAGAGCTACAAAGCCCGCGACAGCAGCCAGGACGAGAAGAACGAGAACGCGATACAGGATTGGAGAGGCGGAGTAATATTGATTACCCACAACACCAACAACCACCAAAGCCACTACAGCCAGCCACTTGAACAGATCAAAACGCGATTCTTGGGCTTCAGTTTTGGGGGTCATCGAGGAGGATCCTGTAAGAAGAAAGCCATCACACCGAGGTGAAATGGCAGGTCAGGAGGGAATCGAACCCCCAACCTACGGTTTTGGAGACCGTCGCTCTGCCAATTGAGCTACTGACCTGTAACGCTGTATCAGGCCGGCCATTATACCGGCCTGATCAAGTAAATCAACTACTTATTCAATAATTTTTGCTACGACGCCGGCGCCGACGGTACGACCGCCTTCACGGATAGCGAAGCGCAGACCGTCTTCCATTGCAATGGTCTTGATCAGGGTAACAGTCATCTGAATGTTGTCACCTGGCATTACCATTTCAACGCCTTCCGGCAGCTCGCAGTTACCGGTCACGTCAGTGGTACGGAAGTAGAACTGAGGACGGTAGCCCTTGAAGAACGGAGTGTGACGACCGCCTTCTTCCTTCGACAGAACGTAAACTTCTGCGGTGAACTTGGTGTGCGGCTTGACCGAACCTGGCTTGACCAGAACCTGACCACGCTCAACGTCGTCACGCTTGGTGCCACGCAGCAGAACGCCGCAGTTCTCGCCAGCACGG
>NZ_BCBJ01000142.1:0-10737 GCF_001320605.1 Pseudomonas sp. NBRC 111133
CACGATCAGAAGGTTAGACAATCGCAGGTGTTTTCACACAGCCTGGACCCATATAGATCGTGATGCACGAAGATCTCTGCTCAAACGTCAGCTACTACTCTGATCTGAATGCATCCCGGCTACAGAGCGCAAAGACCAACTAGCGTCCCGAGGCACAGAGCTGAAGGCGGCGCGGTCAGGAATTGCGGCAGCACTTTTTCCAAAGTTTGGCTAAATGACCCTGCCTATCAGCTCTAATAGGCAGGGTTAGAAGTCAATCCGTCACTGCTTGCGAATGCCTACGATCGTCGCTGTGCCCCCATTCATTCGGAAATCGAAGCTGACCTTGTCGCCTACCTTGAGTCCCTTGAGTTGCTGCTCGGTAGCGCTGAAGCCCATGGTCATTGCCGGCCATTTCAGGGCTGATACTGGTCCATGCGCCAAGGTAACTTTACCTGGTTCCAAAGCTTTGATGGTTCCCTCAGCCGATGCAGTCGGAGCCGCCTGGCTGCCTTGGGTCTCGTTGCCTTCCATGGGCATATTCTTCATATCCGTGCCATACATGTCTTGGGCCTGCACCGCCGCCGCAACGGCGAACACCAGGCCAGCGCTGATCAGTAGCTTCTTCATCGGGTTACTCCTGTTTGGGGGTTATCGTGTACAGCGAGTCCGCGGCGCCTGACGAGCCAGTAAGCCGCAGGGATTACAAATAGTGAGAGCAAAGGCGCGGTGAGCATGCCGCCGACCATGGGTACAGCGATCCGGCTCATGACTTCGCTGCCGGTACCGCTACTCCAGAGGATTGGCATCAAGCCTGCGACGATCACTGCTACGGTCATGGCTTTGGGGCGGATGCGCTGCACGGCCCCTTCGCGGATAGCATCCAGAAGCGCAGGTTGCCCCTGCGTACCGTTGCCGTTTCGTTCAGTCCAGGCATTGTTGAGGTAGATCAGCATGATGACTCCAAACTCTGCTGCGACCCCAGCCAAGGCGATAAAACCGACACCCGTGGCCACCGACAGGTTGTAGCCCATCATGTACAGCAGCCATACGCCGCCGGTTAGCGCAAATGGCAAGGTAGCCATGATCAGCAGCGCTTCACCGAGGCGGCCAAACGTGAGGTAGAGAAGGACGAAAATAATGGCCAGCGTCGCCGGTACTACCCATGCTAAGCGCGCATTGGCGCGCTCCAGGTATTCGAACTGCCCGGAATAGCTCAAGCTTATGCCAGGATCGAGCTTCACCTGCTGATCGACTAGCCGGCGCAGGTCGGCAACGACGGAGGACAGGTCCCGTCTCCGCACGTCGATATACACCCAGCCCGAGGGGCGCGCGTTTTCACTCTTGAGCATGGGTGGACCGTCCGCAATACGCACCCGTGCCACGGTTCCCAGTGTGATTCGCCCCCCTTGGCTGGTGTAAATCGGTAGCTGCCGCAGGGCATCAACAGAGTCACGCCACTCCCGTGGGTACCGAACACTGATGGGATATCGCGCCAGGCCTTCTACGGTTTCGCCGATGTTTTCGCCCCCAACGGCGCCGGCAACAATCGCTTGGACATCAGCAATGTTCAGGCCGTAACGCGCTGCGAATTGGCGGTCGATATCCAGATCGATGTAGCGTCCACCGGTTAATCGCTCGGCGAGGGCGGAAGTCACCCCTGGAACCGTTTTGGCCACCTTCTCGATAGCCAGAGTCACCCGGTCGATCTCATTCAAATTGCTGCCGGCAACCTTTACGCCGATCGGGCTTTTGATACCGGTTGCGAGCATGTCGATACGGTTTCGAATCGGTGGGATCCAGATATTGGTTAGCCCAGGTACCTGCACGGTACGGTCCAGCTCTTCGATCAGCTTCTCAGTGGTCATCCCTGCTCGCCACTGATCCTTCGGTTTAAGTCGGACAGTCGTCTCGAACATCTCCAGCGGGGCCGGGTCGGTCGCTGATTCAGCCCGGCCCGCTTTACCGAAGACACTGGCGACCTCCGGTACCGTTCGGATCAGCCGGTCCGTACGTTGCAAAAGCTCAGAGGCTTTCTGCGCCGAAAGACCTGGCAGGGCAGTCGGCATGTACAGCAAATCGCCTTCATCCAGTGGCGGCAAGAATTCGCCGCCGAGCTGGCTCAGGGGCCAGACACTGCTGAGCAAAATCAACAGTGCACCCGCCAACGTGAGCTTTGGCCGGCGTAGAACGATCTCCAATGCTGGGCGATAGAGCCGTATCAGGGTTCGATTGAGTGGGTTGCGCTCTTCTGCCGGTAAACGACCCCGAATCCAGTACCCCATCAGCACGGGTACCAGGGTAACCGAAAGGCCCGCTGCTGCTGCCATTGCATAAGTCTTGGTGAATGCGAGGGGCGCAAACAGCCTTCCCTCCTGAGCCTGCAAGGTGAATACCGGTATGAAGGACAGCGTAATGATCATGAGGCTGAAGAACAGCGCAGGCCCGACCTCGACTGCTGCCTCAGTCATCACTTTCCAATGATCTTCGCCACGCAACGACTTTCCAGGGTGCCACGTATGCCAAGCCTCAACCCGTTTGTGCGCGTTCTCAATCATCACCACAGCGGCGTCCACCATCGCACCGATTGCAATGGCTATGCCCCCAAGCGACATGATGTTGGCGTTGATGCCCTGGTGGCGCATGACGATCAGGGCAATGAGGACACCAACCGGAAGCGAGACGATGGCGACCAACGATGAGCGCAGATGCCAAAGAAATGCAGCGCACACCAGTGCGACCACGATGAACTCTTCAATCAGCTTCTGGCTCAGATTTTCCACAGCACGATCGATCAACTGGCTACGGTCGTAGGTAGTGACCAGCTCGACCCCGGCAGGCAGGCTTTTTTCCAGCGATTCAAGCTTGGATTTGACGTGAGCGATGGCATCTTTCGCATTCTTGCCACTGCGCAGAATTACTACGCCGCCCACCGCTTCGCCCTGTCCATCAAGCTCGCCGATGCCGCGACGTGCCTCAGGGCCCAGCTGTACAGTGGCTACATCGCCCAGTGTTACGGGTATACCCTTCGCAGCCAGGCGCAGGGGAATGGCTCGGAAATCATCGAGTGACTTCAGATAGCCGGAAGCCCTTACCATGAACTCAGCTTCGCCTTGTTCGAGCACGCCGCCACCGGTTTCCTGATTGGCCTTGGCGATGGCGTCCGAAACCTCAACTTGAGTGATTCCCAAGCTGGCCATGCGCAGCGGATCGAGCACTACCTGGTACTGCTTGACCATCCCGCCTATCGTCGCCACTTCGGCAACGTCCGGAAGAGTTTTCAACTCGAAGCGCAGGAACCAGTCCTGAAGGCTGCGCAGCTGTGCCAGGTCATGGGTACCACTGCGGTCCACCAGCGCATACTGGTAGATCCAGCCTACACCAGTGGCATCGGGTCCGAGCACTGGCTTAGCGGACGCCGGTAATCGAGACTGAACCTGGCTTAGGTATTCGAGCACCCTGGACCGCGCCCAATAGAGATCTGTGCCGTCCTCAAACAACACATATACGAAGCTGTCTCCAAATGCTGAAAAGCCCCGCACTGTCTTGGCTCCGGGTACGGAAAGCATTGTGGTGGTCAGGGGATATGTCACCTGATTTTCCACGATCTGCGGTGCCTGCCCTGGGTAGGAGGTGCGGATAATCACCTGCACATCTGACAGGTCAGGCAACGCGTCGATCGGCAAACTGCGCAGAGAGAAAACGCCCCAAGCTACGGCAAACAGTGTTGCCAGCAGGACCAGGACGCGGTTGCCAACCGACCAACGAATCAGGTTCGCGATCATGGCTGGTTCTCCTGCTGGGTTATTTGCTCGATGACCATGCCTTCATCGCGCTCGCGCACTCCAAACCGGATGCGTTCGCCAACCTTGAGTCCGGCAATCAAGCGGGGATCTGCCACAGGGAAAGTCATCGTCATACCAGGCATGCCCAGCGTCACGAACGGTCCATGAGCGATGGTCAGCTGATTACCTTCTATTTGAACGATGCGCCCATTGGCCTGATGTAGAGCCGGCTGTACAGGTTGCGCAAGTGGAGCATCGCCAGCAGTAACGGCCTCGATACCTTTCAAGCTCGCTTCGGAGTCCAGCAGAAACTGCCCGGACGCCACAACGCGCTGGCCCGCCTGAAGGCCTCGCAGCACGACCACCTGGCCAGCACTTTCCTGGCCGAGCACTACTTCCACCGGCCGGAATCGACCTCCGTCTTCTGACACCATTACGAGATCGCGTTTCCCCGTCCGAATGATCGCCTCGGCTGGCACCAGTAGGCTGTCATCCTGTTGCCCGGACGGATGGAGGGAAACCTGCGCGGTCATGCCTGGGCGCAACCGGCCGCCGGGGTTGGGCAGTTCTATACGAAGCCGCAAGGTGCGGCTTTGCAGATCCGCATCAGCCAGCAATGCGGTCAGCTTGCCGGGAACAGGTTCGCCTGGGAACGCTGCCAGATTCGCCTGCACTGCCTGTCCTTCCTGTAGGCCTTGGGCTTGCGCTTCAGGTACTGCGGCCTCAAGCCAGACGTTCGCGATACCATTGATCTTCGCCAACGTTGCACCCGGTGTCATTGTCATGCCTGGCCGCAATTCCAGAGCCTGAAGGACGCCTGCTGTTGGGGCCAAGAGCGTTACCGAATTCTGGACCCTTCCCGTACGGTCAATCCGGTTGATAAGATCGGCAGGCATACCCGCCAGCAGTAGTCGTTGCCGAGCTGCAGCGCGCAATTCATTGTCCCCAGATCGCTGAAGCGCCAGGTACTCTTCCTGCAAGCCCGCCCATTCAGGCGTCAACACATCTGCCAATGGGGCGCCCTTGGCAACCACGTCGCCTGTAGCGCGGCCATAGGTGCGTTCGACGTAGCCACCGGTACGAGCCTGCAGAACGCTAAAATCCCGCTCATCGAAGGTAAGCACGCCGCTCACCTGGAGGGTTCGAGCAAGCTGCCCTTTCGCTACGGTAGCCAGACGGACCCCCAGGTTTTGTTGGAGCCCCTGTGAAACTTGAACTGCGGGGCTCACCTCAGCAGCGGTGCTTTCCTGGTACTTCGGCACCAGTGGCATGTCCATGAAGGGCGACTTGCCCGGTGCTGGAAAGTGCTGCTGGGGGTACATCGGGTCATACCAATACAGCACCTTCTGTAGCGTTTCAGGGGAGGCAGTGGACACCTGCCCACGCTTTGCTAGCTGATAGCCAACGCCACCGCCGATAGCCAACGCGGCCAATACCACAAGGCTGATAGTTGAATTTCTCATGCGCGCACCTCTCCATACGCGAAGTGCAGCCGTGCAGCTGTCGCGGCCAACTGTCCTTGCAGATCGATGTCTTGCAGTCGTGTTTCAACCCGCTGACGTCGAGCGGTGAGAACCTCACTTAAGGGTGATTTACCGGCTCGATAGTCAGCAAGGGCGAGGCGGACTCGATCCTCCGCTAGCGGTAACAATGTTTCACGGCTGCGCTGCACTGCTCGCTGCAATCGCTGGTAATCCGCAAGATCTGTCTCCAGCTGCGCTTTATGCTCACGCAATGCCGCTTCCTGTTCGTCCTCCAGTTGCCGGACTTGTGCGCGACGTGCCGCGATCATCGGGTCCTGCCGTGAGCCAGCGAACAAGGGCAGTTGGAAACTTACCTGCAGGCTCACCATATTGCTGAATTCAGGCCCGCGCCGCTGGTAATCCACCTGCCACCCCCAGTCCGACTTCTTTTCTGCCAAGGCTTGGTGCACTTGAGCTTGTGCTTCCCGCGTAAGGGCGTTGTAGGTCGCCAATTCTGGATGTGCATGTATAGCGTGTAGATAGTCCGGCGCGCTCACTGGCCAGCGCGGAAATGCTTGAGCTTGCGGATCAGCATCCTCTCCAATCCATCGCTTGAGTGCAGCCCGTGCCTGAGCGGCCTGTGTGAGCAGAACATCTTTTTGCTCATCGAGTTGCGCAGCTTCCTGGTCAGGAGCAAGTGCGTCGGCCGTCGCGCCGGTACCGCCGGCCAGGCGTGCGCGGATTGCTGCGGCCAACAGACGGTTTTCTTTGTAGAAGTCCTCAAACTGCTGCAGTTTCCGTTGAACGGTGTACGCCGCGACCCAAGCTTGGGCTGTGGCAGCACGCACTTTTAAGCGCTCGAACACCGCCTCTGCATCGGCTCGCTCAACGCTCGCTCGTGCCGTCTCAACTCGTGCCTCCCGCTTGTCCCGGTTTGGTACTTCCTGGGAGAGGCCGACAACCTGCATCGTCATGAAATCGCGGTTCATGCTCCAACGATCACTGCCGTCAACAGGAAGGTTCTGCACTCCTAGGTTGAGACGTGGATCAGGCAGCTCGCCTGCTGGGATCACAGCGTGTCGAGCGGCCGTCATTTGCTCTTGCCTGGCCTGGAGGATGGGGGCATTGCGTTCGGCAAGTTGAAGCGCTTCCTCCAGAGACAACGGTGTAGCCTGAGCCGGTAACGTCGACAACAGGCTGATCAGAGCGGCCAGACATGCCATCCCTAATCGGTAACGTGGGGGAGTCATGGAAATGATTCCTCAAAAAATCAGCGCGCAAGCGCATGCCATCATCCGGCTGCAAAACAGGACGATGGGGTGAATTTAAGAGGTAATCAGGCGCGGGGTGGCCGCCAAGGGTCAGGAGGCGCCCTGTTTACGAGGCTCACCGCATAGGTATCTACTGGCCTAGGCGCAGAATAGGTGAGCGTGGGGTTAATTATTTCGACCTGAACTGTGCTCGCGGTTCTACACTCCTGGCCCACTTTGCAGGCTTTGGAGTGGTCGGCAGCTGATCCTGGATCAGTATCCTGGCAACAATCGTGATCCATCCCCGCCATCATCTCCATCCCCATGGTTTGCATGGGGCATGGTTCAATGGCTGAGTCGACTCCCGCCATGCCGTTGAGAGGAAGCGATGCGATTAGAAGCAGGATGGTGAACAGTCGTAGGAGCCGGTTCATGATGGCCGAGTATAGGTTACACGCATGAAATGAGCATTAAGCCGTTTGAGGCTTGGAAGTGGATTGTTTGGCGTGCGGCAGAGCGATGTGAAAACTCGTCACGCCGTCAGCGGAGGTACACCAAATTCGCCCACCATGAGCCTCGATGATCGAACGCGTTATGGCCAGACCCAAGCCGGCGTTGCTTGGGCTTCCTTCCCGCCTTGCAGGGTCAGCGCGATAGAACCGGTCGAAGATTTTGTTGATATGTTCCGGATCAATCGTGGCCCCATTGTTCTGGACGGACAGGTTCACTTGATCAGCCGCCTCGACAATCCGGACGGCGATATCGTGGCCTTCGGGGGTATAGCGCAAAGCGTTGGATAGAATGTTGGAAACCGCCCGGTCAATCATTAGCCGGTCACCACGGATCGTACCTTCGCCTTGAAGGGCAAGCCGAATGCTTCGGTCTTCGGCTGCAAGCTGGTAGTACTCAATCAGTCTGGACACTAGCCCGACCAGATCGATATCAACCTGCTCGGGGATGATCAAGCCGTTATCAGCTTTTGCCAGGAACAGCATGTCATCGATCATGCGCGACATGCGCTTGAGGTCTTCAAGATTGGAGTAGAGGTTGTCTTCGTAGGCATCGAGGTCGCGTTTTTTGGTCAGAACGACTTCGGTATGCGTCAGAAGATTACTTACCGGAGTCCGCAGCTCATGTGCGATGTCGGCTGAGAAGTTTGATAGCCGGACGAACGCGTCTTCCAGGCGTGCAAGCATTCCGTTGAAGGAGAGGATCAGCTCCTGCAATTCAAGCGGCACGGGCTCCAATGGAATTCGCTCGCGAAGGGACCGGGCAGACATGGATGTCGCCACCTTGGTGATCTGCCCAACCGGCCGAAGACCGCTCTTGGCCACGATCCACCCCAATCCTGCACTAACCAGAGCGCTGATGACCAAGCCAATGCCGAACCACCATTGCAGCGTCTTGAAAAAGTGGGCATGGCTGGTGACATCCAGCATCAACATGACTGTTACCGGCGCCTGCGCCTGCGCTATAGCCAGTTGAGAGGTAATCCCCCGGAAGTTCCGCGAGTCGATTTGCCAGTCCCAAACGGCGCCAGAAGAGGCCTGCTTAAAGCGCTCAGGGATGCGGGATGCCTTGGAGTCCGAGAACAGGACAGTACCGTCAGCATCAAGAATCTCCGCAGAAAGGTCCTGATGAGCCCCCAACAAAGCACGCAGTTGAGGCTCCTGATCCTCAAGTTCATCACGTGCTGCTGAAAGTGAAAGGATGTGCCGGGTGGATTCGAGTTTCTCGGCCAGGGCTTGCTCATCCAGCATCTGGAAATGGTGCTGACTGAGCATGTAGAAGCTCACGCCGGCAACGACCAATACGGCGATGACCGCGAACATGAACATGAGGGTAAGGCGTTTAACGAGCGACGATTGGGCGCGCATTACTCGGGAACATCCATCAGATAGCCCATGCCACGAACTGTATGTATGAGCTTGGGGGCGAAATCGTCATCAATCTTGGCCCGCAACCTACGAACAGCAACCTCGATCACGTTAGTGTCGCTGTCGAAGTTCATATCCCACACCTGCGATGCGATCAGGGACTTCGGCAGTACCTCGCCGCGTCGGCGCATGAGTAGTTCCAGTAAGGAGAACTCCTTGGCTGTGAGGTCGATCCGCTTGCCATTTCGGGTGGCCCGGCGCTTAAGCAGGTCTACCTCCAGGTCAGCCATCTTCATAGTGGTCTGAGCATAGCCACTGCTGCCTCTTCGCAGCAAAGTGCGCACACGCGCTAGCAGTTCCGAGAATGCAAAGGGTTTGACCAGGTAATCGTCAGCCCCGAGTTCTAACCCTTTCACGCGATCGTCCACGCCATCACGGGCCGTCAAAAACAAGACTGGGACCTCTTTCCCTGCCGCACGTACCATCCGCAGCACCTCCCAGCCGTCTAGCCCCGGCATCATTACATCAAGAATCAGCAGGTCATACGCCTCGCTCAAAGCGTATTGCAGCGCGTCGGTCCCTGTGACCACACGATCGACGGTAAAGCCTGCCTCCGTCAGCCCTTGCTGCAGGTAGGCCCCGATTTTTGGCTCATCTTCGGCTACGAGTAATTTCATCTGCTGCGCCCCCTTGGATGCCCTTCAGTGTGCAGCAAAAAAGGCACCCAACCAGAAGCTGACGGAAAAGTAATGTCGGGCTCAGCTTGCTGACAGTGCCGGGTAGCTAGCTTGAGCACTGTGAACGGCGCCAATCAGGCGAAACTGACCCTTAGAGGAAACGCAAATGAACATGATCAAAGCGATTGTGATGGTAGTCACCTTCGGCATGGCGAGCCTCGCCCTGGCTGAAGGCGGCGCGGATCGCACCTTCGCCAGGATGGAAGCTGCACGTGCATCTTCCATGCAGGCTTACCAGGTTGCTCAGGAGAAAAAAGCAGAGGCTCCTGTTACCGCCCAAAGCCAAAAGCACCCCGGCCACGAGAGCTGCTGAGCTTAGCTTACAGAAATGTAATCACCCCGGAATCTGAACTATGTCAGCTTTCGGGGTATTGCCTCCCGCAATCCTTGTGCTTTGGCGAAAGTCTACGAGGCTTGGGGGAGCTCAATTGAAACCAGATGGCTGCGGATCCCGCAGTCTGGATATCAGCGATCTACCTGATTGGACGCAACGGCATGCAAAGCAAAACCACGAGACGTTCATTCGTCAAAGGCCTGGCTGCTACCGGACTACTGGGTGGGCTGGGCATGTGGCGCGCGCCGGTCTGGGCCGTAACCAGCCCTGGCCAGCCTAACGTACTGACCGGCACCGATTTTGACCTGTACATCGGGGAGCTCCCGGTGAACATTACCGGGGCAGCTCGAACGGCGATGGCCATCAACGGTTCGCTGCCAGGACCAATACTCCGTTGGCGCGAAGGCGACACGGTCACGCTACGGGTTCGCAACCGCTTGAAGCAGGACACGTCCATCCACTGGCACGGCATCATCCTGCCGGCGAATATGGACGGCGTGCCGGGTCTAAGCTTCCATGGCATCGCTCCCGACGGCATGTACGAGTACAAGTTCAAGGTCCACCAGAACGGCACCTACTGGTACCACAGCCATTCGGGCTTCCAGGAGCAGGTCGGTGTTTACGGTGCGCTGGTGATTGATGCCAAGGATCCAGAGCCTTTCACCTACGATCGTGACTATGTCGTCATGCTGAGTGATTGGACCGACGAAGACCCGGCGCGGGTTATGTCCAAGCTCAAAAAACAGTCGGACTATTACAACTTCCACAAGCGCACCGTTGGCGACTTCGTCGACGACGTGAGCGAGAAAGGTTGGTCTGCTGCTGTGGCCGATCGAAAGATGTGGGCCGAGATGAAGATGAGCCCAACCGATCTCGCTGACGTGAGCGGGCACACCTACACCTACCTCATGAACGGCCAGGCGCCAAATGGGAACTGGACGGGAATCTTCAAGCCAGGGGAGAAAATCCGGCTTCGCTTTATCAATGGCTCGGCGATGACCTATTTCGACGTGCGGATCCCCGGCTTGAAAATGACGGTTGTCGCAGCCGACGGTCAGTACGTTAAGCCAGTGTCGATCGATGAATTCCGGATTGCCGTTGCTGAAACCTACGATGTCATTGTCGAGCCTGAAAACGAGCAGGCTTACACCATCTTTGCTCAATCCATGGATCGCACCGGCTATTCAAGGGGTACCTTGGCTGTCCGTGAGGGCCTGCAGGCACCGGTGCCGGCTGTAGATCCAAGGCCTCTCATCTCCATGAGTGATATGGGGATGGACCACGGCAGCATGGGTGGCATGGATCACGGCAG
>NZ_BCBJ01000143.1:0-4153 GCF_001320605.1 Pseudomonas sp. NBRC 111133
CATGACCGGTATGGACCAAAGCAATATGGCCGCCAGCGGTGCCATGCAGAACCATCCCGCCTCCGAAACAAACAACCCTCTGGTCGATATGCAGACCATGACCCCTACGCCAAAGCTGAGCGATCCGGGGATCGGGCTTCGCGATAACGGGCGTCGGGTTCTCACGTATTCGGATTTGCGTAGCACCTTCATCGACCCTGACGGCCGGGAACCTGGCCGGACAATCGAACTGCACCTTACCGGGCATATGGAAAAGTTCGCTTGGTCCTTCGATGGGATCAAGTTTTCTGACGCAGAGCCGCTGCGGCTCAAGTACGGCGAGCGCCTGCGTATTACCTTGGTCAACGACACCATGATGACTCACCCCATCCATCTGCACGGCATGTGGAGTGACCTGGAGGATGAGGACGGCAATTTCATGGTGCGAAAACACACGATCGATATGCCGCCTGGCTCGAAACGAAGCTATCGCGTAACCGCAGATGCACTCGGGCGCTGGGCCTATCACTGTCACCTCATGTACCACATGGAGATGGGCATGTTCCGAGAAGTCCGCGTGGACGAATGAACTGGAGATACGAGATGAGCAAACCAATGAAACGAAGCGCCTTTTTCCTCTCTGCCGCGATGGTTGGCCTGCTCGCGGTGTACGCCCCGTCTTCCTGGTCCAGTGACAACCATGATCAGCACTCTCAAAAGTCGTCCAACGCGGCGCAATCGAACGGCTCGAAGAGCAAGCAAGCCCAGGGCATGAACCATGAAGGCATGGATCACGGCTCCATGAAAGGCATGGATCATGGTTCCATGGAAGGAATGGATCACAGCAAAATGATGGAATCGCATGGCAGCGACAAAGCTAAGGCAGGGAAAAATGGCCAATAGCGTTGCACGACCATCGCTGCTGGCATTCGCCGTTTCTTTAGGTGTGCTGGGCGTTTCGCCCAGCTTCGCCGCTGAAATGGATCATTCCGGAATGGACCACTCGGCAATGGGCCACGGTGCCATGCAGATGGACCACGCCTCATCACAGGCTGCGATGCCGGGCATGGACCACAGCCAGATGGGCGCGAGCAAGCAACCCACGCAACCTGCACCCGTTGATCACAGCAAAATGGGCCATGGCCAGCCCAAAGCGAAACCCGCCTCGATGGACCACAGCAAGATGGACCATGGAAGCATGAAAGGCATGGATCACGGGTCCATGGAAGGCATGGATCATGGCGCGATGGGTCATTCCACGATGGGAAACGGGAACGCTGATTCGCCGACCCCGACCAGCCGTACGCCAATCCCGGTGCTGACTGATGCCGACCGGCAGGCTGCCTTCCCCCCGCTTGACGGGCACAAAATGGATGACAGCGGGTTCAACAGCTTTTTCTTGCTAGACCAACTGGAATACCAAGATGCCGATGAAGGTAGCACGCTTGCTTGGGATGCATCCGGCTGGGTGGGCGGCGATATCAATAGGCTCTGGATTCGCTCGGAAGGTGAACGAACCAATGGTGTGACTGAAGATGCTGAGCTGCAGCTCCTCTATGGCCGCTCGGTAAGCCCGTGGTGGGATGTTGTCGCCGGCGTCCGGCAGGATTTCAAACCGGAGGATCCGCAGACCTGGGCTGCGTTCGGTATTCAGGGCCTGGCCCTGTATGACTTCGAAGCTGAAGCCACCGCCTTTATCGGCGAGAACGGTCAAACCGCTGCCCGTCTGGAGGGCGAGTACGACATCTTGCTAACCAATCGTTTAATTCTTCAGCCAACCGCTGAGGCCAACTTTTATGGCAAGAACGACCCGGAACGCGGCGTCGGCTCTGGCCTGGCAAACACCGAAGTCGGGCTGCGGTTACGGTACGAGATTGTTCGCCAGTTCGCGCCATACATAGGTGTCACCTGGAGCCGTTCCTACGGCAAAACCGCCGATTTCATTCGGGATGAAGGCGGGGACGTGGACGAAGCTCGTTTTGTGGCCGGTATTCGGATGTGGTTTTGAGAACTCAACATGAAAAAAACAATTACAACGCTGGTGGCGGCAGGTGCTGTTACTAGCGCAGCAGTGCTAGGTGCTGCTTACTTCGGTCTCGTGAACGTTGGTGCGGACGACCCACACTTCCCCGCTGTGCATGCGTTTTTGGCCATGGCGCGGGATCGCTCGATTGAAGTCCGAGCAAGCGACATTGAGGTGCCAAACCTTAAAGATCCTGCTCTCATCCAAGCAGGGGCAGGCAACTACAACGCCATGTGTATCGGTTGCCACCTCGCGCCAGGGGTGGAGAAAACTGAACTCAGCCAAGCCCTATACCCATCCCCACCAAACCTCACCGAGATAGGTGTAAGCGGTGACCCTGCTGCTGCGTTTTGGACCATCAAGCACGGTATCAAAGCGACAGGCATGCCAGCCTGGGGTAAGAGCATGGACGACCAGTACATCTGGGGAATCGTCGCGTTCCTGGACCAGCTACCGCAACTCAATGCTGAGCAGTACCAGATGATGGTCGCTTCCAGTGGTGGTCACCAACATGGCGGTGGCGAAAGCGATATGCATAACCATGAAGGCCAACACGGTGGTGCGAAATCAGGTCATGGAAATCATGATGATTCCGCAGCAAACGGCGTGGCTGAGGAAAGTCATGATCATGGCAGTTCGCATTCGGAGTCTTCATCAGTAGCGGAGCACCACGGTGAACACGAGTCCGGCGAGGCGCACTCGGACCACCACACAGGTTCTACTCCCAAAACCCATGTGCACAAAGACGGGAAGGAGCACACTCATGACAAGTAAGCGCCGCTTCCTCGGTTTAAGTACCGCAGCGTCACTTCTAATCGCCTCAGCCGCCTTTGCTGCGGAGCCCCTGACTATCGATGTGCACCGGGACGCTAATTGCGGTTGCTGTAAGAAATGGATAGCGCACTTGGAGGCAAACGGCTTCAAGGTCGTCGACCACGTTGAAACGGACATGAGGGCGGTGAAGCAAGAGCTAGGAGTAGCTCCGAGGCTGGCTTCGTGTCACACCGCGGTTATCGATGGCAAGTTTGTGGAAGGTCACGTCCCCGCAGCCCAGGTGCAGGAGCTCATAAAGCGCAACGACCTGGCAGGCGTCGCGGTACCTGGCATGCCCGCTGGCTCACCAGGTATGGAGGTTGATGGCATGAAACACGCCTATCAAGTCATCGGCCTCACCAAGAGTGGGGACGATCAAGTAGTTGCCAGTTATCCTGACACGTAATGCAAGATGCCCCGGGGGAAGGGCTTCTGCCGGCCAGCCGACCAGCTGCAGCGCTGGTCGTGGTCAGCTTACTCCAAGACTTACCCTGTCCCTTCGGTCAGTTTTGACCTCTACAGTTAATTCCAGCAGAGCGATATTCGAGGATTTTCAACTCACCTGTTGAGTCCTCGTAATTCATCTGTGTCGGCATCACGTCGCAGCTACCTTTGAGCGAAGTCATACTGATAACTCTCGCCACATCCAGTTTCATTCCGTAGCGATAATGGATCACTTCAGGTGGTTTTTTTCCATTGGCAGCGGCGTAGGCACGCATTGCTTGCTCATTTGCCTGAATCATCTTTCCGTGTAAGCGATCAGATCCTCCTTCAGCTAAAGCGGATGAGGAGGCGATTACGAGCATGAGGGCGGCAATGCTTTTAGCGGTGTTCATTTCTGTTACTCCATGAAGACATGAGTGAAGCTTACCGACTGGGAGCTGTCATCCACGTGATCCAGGAATTACATGTTTGTAAGCAGGCTATCGATAATGATGGCTCTGAATACACGTGAAAGCCGCGTCGTTTCAGGCTGCGACAGTTTTAATTCTCTAGCGAATCAGTCTGAACCGGCGTTTTGGGTGATTGCGACAGTTTTGCGTTTCCTCTCCAAATGGCTGCAGGCCGCGAAAGACGGGACCCTCTAGCGACAGTTTTAATTCTCTAAATCCACCACCCGCAGAAAATTTCGTCACGCCCCAGAATGGGAATTTGCATTCGGGGCGCACCACGATTCATCTCGTGCCAGAAGCCGCCTGCAGTGCAATCAATTGGCGAGCCAAGACTCGACTACCTCAGCGCCATACTCGTTTTTCCAGGCCTTAAGCGTACGCTGATTACCACCCTTGGTCTCAACAACCTCTCCGCTGTGTGGATTCTTGTAGACCTTCACTTCGG